>CAMCFW010000040.1 GCA_945874195.1 Chryseobacterium gleum | reverse complement strand
ACGCGGGCAAAAAGATGAACAGATTCTTCACCCATTGATGCACCCGGCAAAGCTTTAGGATGGATCTGAAATTCAATCTCTATTCACTTTAAGTTGGACGAAATCGGAATTCTGTTCCGGTATTTCGAAGGCGAATTCCAAGCCGAATCGAACAAAGCACGTGTCGGACCCTTCTGGAATCCTGAGCCGGAAAGATACGGGCCTGGACTCACCGTGAGGAAGTATTCCTGTACAACCATTGCAATCGGCCTCCTGCAAGAACTCGTTCTTGGAGTTGACATAGTAAAAGACATAGACCGGGTGATCGGTTAGGAGTTGGTCAAGATCGATGGCCGAACCCGTTCCATTGAAAATGACCCCGGTCAAAACGAATTCAGAATCGGTTGGAACCACGTATCGCTTCTGCTCAAAACTAAACCGGAGGTTGCGGTATGAATGATAGGACGGGACAGGACAAACGTAAAAAGTAGGAAACTCGGACTGGGCGACTGCCAATGTGCTATCATGACCAAATGGGAAGACAGTCACAAAGGGTCCTCCAGTGATTACCGAATCCATATTCCAAAGGTCGAATTGGTTTCCATTGTAATTCAGCATACTCCAATGATATCCCTGTTCCCCACTGTAAAACGAATATTGAGAAACGTACTGATAGGAATTCGCAAAGAACACGGGTTTGCCGTCAGCCTTCTCCTTGATCGCTTGTGCCCATGCGTTCCAACCTCGCAACGGAAAACTGGTCGGGATTCCGACCCCGGCCCACGGTGTTGTCAAGTATATTCTTCCGATCATGAGGATTGCCGCACAGAGGATGGCAGCAGGTCTGAATACATTGAGCAATCTGGTTTGATGAGCGATGGATCGTGTGCCCAGAATGATCAGCGGAAGAAAGGCTGTGGCGGTCCAATTAGCCTCGATCCGACCACGAAAACTGAGAAAGAGGAAAAAACCGAAGAATCCAAGAATTATAGACACCAGCACCCGATCAAACACTACCCGGTCTTTCAATTTGGCAATGGCGATCAGAAGAAGTATTCCAACGGGTCCGAGAAGTATTAACTGACCGGCAAGGTAGTTTATGACCAGACCGAAATCCCATTCGGCCTTATCGCGAATGACCCAATTGAATTTATAGGAGATGAGATCATGGTCGAACTGCCAAAGAACATGTGGCAGAAAAAGCATGACCGAAACCACCAATGTCAACCAGAAGGACTTTCTCAAAAGCAATCTGGGAACGGCCACCAGACAGCTTCCGAAGAGTACGATCGCGTGATACTTGCTATACATCAGGGCTGCGACAATGAACGCAAGGACAAGTGCAATCAGGTAAGAGTCATTCTTCAGATAGTGTTTGAGTGTGACCAGAAATAACAGCGAAAACAGGATCAGGGGTGCATCGGGTGCCGCAAAGAACGATCCAGCTTGGGTCAGAATGAAACTCAGATAAACCAATATGAAGATCCTGACATTTACGGTTTCCGACAGTTTGAACAGTAGAGGAATTCCAATGGTGCTGGCCAGCACGGAGGTCAATCGTACACCAAGTTCATTCTCAAAAAGGGCATATCCGACCTTGATGAAAAGTGCGATCATAGGTGGATGATGGAAATATCCCCAATCGAGTAGACGGCTTACTTGCCATTGATAGGCCTCATCGGGATGCAGCTCCATCATGGCAGCCTGAATGCAACCCATCACGAACCAAATGGCCGTGAACAACCAGATGGGTCTGGGTATGTCGTTGAAGATCCTCACTGTTCGGTGGCGCAATATTGCTGAAGAGGCGCGAACATTCGCGACTCTCAATTGGATATAAACATAACTTAAAGCGTACCTCGCTTCTCCTGCTCCCGTTCGATACTCTCGAAAAGGGCTTTGAAGTTGCCGGCACCGAAACCACGGGCACCCATGCGCTGAATGATCTCGAAGAACAGCGTTGGTCGGTCTTCCACCGGTTTGGTGAAGATCTGAAGCAGGTAGCCCTCCTCGTCCGAATCTACAAGGATGGCGAGTTTGGCCACCTCGGTCAGGTCTTCTTTAACCACCTTCATGTGGTCGCCAAGGCGTGTGGGAATATCATCGTAGTAGGCCTGTGGTGGTGCGGATAGAAACTCCACGCCCCGCTCGCGCAGTTGGCGCACGGTGGTCAGAATGTCGTCTGTGGCCACTGCTATGTGCTGCGCTCCCGGTCCTTCGTAGAAGTCAAGGTATTCCTCGATCTGCGAACGTTTGTTGCCTTTGGCCGGCTCGTTGATAGGGAATTTGATGCGGCCATTGCCGTTGCTCATCACCTTACTCATCAGAGCAGAGTATTCGGTGTGGATCTGCTTGTCATCGAACGAAAGGAAGTTGACGAAGCCCATCACATCCTCATACCATTTCACCCAGGTATTCATCTCGCCCCAGCCCACGTTACCCACCATGTGGTCAATGAACTTGAGGCCCACAGGCGAAGGATTATAGTCGCTTTTCCATACCTGATAGCCCGGTAGGAATGGGCCATCGTACTTCTTCCGCTCTACGAATATGTGAACCGTTTCACCGTAGGTGTAAATGCCAGAACGTACCACTTCACCGTTGCTGTCGCGCTCGGTGGTGGGTTCCATGAAGCTCTTGGCGCCACGGGAGGTGGTTTCTACCCAAGCCTTGGTGGCATCTTCCACCCAAAGGGCGATCACCTTCACGCCATCGCCATGTTTGCGCAGATGGTCGTTGATGGGCGAACTGCTGTTGAGCGGAGTGGTGAGCACCAAGCGGATCTTGTCCTGCTTCAGCACATACGATGCGCGGTCTTTCATACCAGTCTCCAATCCCGCGTAGGCCAGTGATTGGAACCCGAAAGCGGTCTTGTAGTAGTGGGCGGCCTGCTTGGCGTTTCCCACATAAAACTCCACGTAGTCTGTTCCTAAAAGAGGGAGAAAGTCCTGTGCACCCTCGAAGATCTTCTCGAGGCCGTATTCTACATTTTTGATCTCGTTACTCATATCGTTTTGCGTTTCAATTTATTGATCACTCCACCCAGCTGTTCCAATACTTCCCATCATCAATCTTCAACGCCTCCTCGGTCACCATCAGAGGTTTGAAGGTGTCCACCATCACGGCCAGTTCGTCCGTTTCCTTCTTGCCGATGCTGCGCTCCATAGCCCCCGGATGCGGACCGTGCGGGATGCCTGCCGGGTGCAATGAGATATGGCCGGGGCCGATGTCGTTGCGGCTCATGAAATCACCATCAACGTAATAGAGCACCTCGTCACTGTCAATGTTGCTGTGGTTGTAAGGCGCGGGAATGGATTCGGGGTGGTAGTCGTAAAGCCTTGGCACGAAGGAGCATACCACGAAGGCGTCACTCTCGAAGGTCTGATGCACGGGTGGCGGCTGATGCACGCGACCGGTGATGGGTTCGAAATCGTGGATGCTGAACGCGTAGGGATAGTTGTAGCCGTCCCAGCCCACCACATCGAACGGGTGGGTGGCATACACAAGCTGGTGCATGGTGTCCTGCTTCTTCACCTTTACAAGAAACTCGCCCTTCTCATCATGTGTTTCAAGATCGGATGGCCTGCGGATGTCTCGCTCACAGAAGGGCGAATGCTCAAGCAACTGCCCGAACCAGTTTCTGTAACGCTTGGGCGTGTACATGGGTCGGTGGCTTTCTACGATAAAGAGGCGGTTATCCTCGGTGTCGAAGTCGATCTGGTAGATCATCCCCCTCGGAATCAGCAGATAATCGCCATAGCTGAATTTCAGATTGCCCAGCATGGTGCGCAAGGTGCCCGTGCCTTTGTGGATGAAGATCATCTCGTCAGAATCGGCATTCTTGTAGAAATAATCGCGGAGGCTCTGCTGCGGTGCCGCGAGGATGATCTGCACATCGCTATTGACAAGAATGGCTTTTCGGCTGTCGAGGAAATCGGCCGCTGGCGTGGTTTTGAACCCATGGAGGCGAAGCGAACGCATGTTCTTCTCCACCGCCACTTTCGGGGCCACATCGTAGCTCTCCAGCATCTTGCTTACCTGTGTGGGCCTGTGCAGATGATACATCAGGCTGCTCATGCCATCGAAACCCACCGTTCCGAAAAGTTGCTCGTAATGGTGGCCTCCATCGGCCTTTCTAAAGACGGTGTGCCGCTTGTGGGGAATCTCTCCTAACTGATGATAGATGGGCATTTATCTGCTTTTGTGCTGTCAAATTTACGCATTCGAGAAGCGGGCGGGAAATGATGATCGTCAGCCCAACCGCCTTTGCCATTATAGGTTTTTCAGCGCCTCCCTCACGCTTAATGGGTGCAATTTCTTCTCCATCTGTTTCACGTAGTCGGATACGAGCCCAGCATCGGTCTTGGCGTATTCGCGTAGGCTCCAACCGATGGCCTTATTGATAAAGAATTCTTTGGTTCCGAGGTTCAGTTCAATGTGTTTGAATAGGAGCTCGGTGTCGTTCTTCCGCTTGTATCCCAATTGAAAAATGATGCTCGTTCTGCGCAGCCACATGTTTTCTGAGATGGCCCACGCATCGGTTATCGGTCGCTTCTTCTCCGGAAATTTGAGGAAATAGGGGCCACAAACCCAGGAGGCCAGACCATCCACGGTGTCCCACCAGCTTTTGGTCAATATGAGTTGCTCGATAAGCTGTAGGTCATTTTCCTCTGCAAGAAAAGCCTGTTGCAATTCTCTCCGCTGGGTCGATCTGATTCCGAAGAATTCGAAACGGTTCTTCATGTAGGCCTTCATGGCCAACGCGTTCTGGGCATTGGCATTGGCCGCAAACAGGTGGTTCAGAGGAAGTAGATATTGGTTCATTGGGCAAGCAGCGATTTGCCATCGAGATGCCAAGCGCTATCCACTGGAAGCTCCAAAAATTGAAAGATGGTAGGAAACATGTCGACCACTTCGGCAGTGGTGTCCTTCCATGCGGCCGGAACATTGGTGCTTGCGATCATGAACACGTGGGTCACGTTCAAATTGTCATCCATTCCGCCATGTCCACCTCCCTCTCCACCATGGTCAGTTCCTACAAAAACAAGCCGCTCGTGGTCGGGGTAAGTTGTTTTGAAGGCAGTGAGAATGGAGCGGATCTGTCCATCCACGTCCTCGATCTGGGCAATGTATTCCGGATTGAAAGGACTGAAATCGGTGCTGTGCCCTGCCTTGTCGATGTCATCAAGATGAACAAAAAGCACATCCGGATAACACATTCCCAACTGCTGGATGGCGTTGGTCGTAGCCAAGGCATCATCGCCCATAACTTCTCCATCATCGGCTCTCGAAAGCATTCCTTTTGCCACGATGGGATGGCTCAATGAATAGTAAAGTCGCCCGCACGGAAATTGATCTTTCAATCTGCTGAAAAGGTCTGGATACTGCTGAAAGTTCGACCCATCGTATGAATTGTCGGTCACGCCATGTTTGTCGCTCCACACTCCGGTAAGCAATGCCGACCAACCCGGTGCGCTGACCGTGTGCGGACCGCGATTCACGCCAATGTATAGCATTCCGGTTTCCGAAAGCGAATCCAAAGTAGGAGTGTCGGCCAACTGGAGGGCATCGGTGCGGCATCCGTCTATTCCAATGATCAGCACTTTTCTATTTGCTGGAAAATCGCTTTGGATGCAATCAGATGGACAGGGCAGCGGGTCGGTCTGGCAGGCCGAAATTCCGATAAGAAATAGCAGGCCGAAGCGCGAGTTCATTCTTTTTCCCCGATCACATCTTCCCAGTAAGTCACCTGTTCTTCGCGGTTCACGCTTATACGCGCCTGATCGTTGTAGAGCTCCACTTTACCCTCCACACAGATGGTCTTTCCAAGAAATTCCTTTTCGGGGTCGTAGCTGAAATTGTTCTGGTTGTTCTTCCAAATACTGGCATAGAACACGTTGCGCGGATATTTCTGGTCGAAGTTGAGGTAGACCGCATCTTTTCTGCTTCGCTTTGCTGCCACCACGGTTCCGCAGATCTTGGTCTTTAGGCCCACCTTGTATTTTGCCTGAAGGGTATTGAAATGACCGGCAGGCAATGGTGCCTTCAGCGGGGCCACTTCACCAAAACCTGAATTCTCTTCCTTCAACCAGCCGTCCATCGTGTTCATGGCTTCCAAAGTGGCCTCTTCGCCATCGCTCACCGAACTGAAAAAATCGAGTCCCGTAAGCTTTTCAATCTCATCTATGCTGGTCACGTAGCTGCTGATGGGGTAAGCACATTGCTCGTTGGGCATCAGAAAGGCGATCGCCCTGTGTTCCGCGCCTTCCAGATCCAGCACGATCTTGTAATACTGTTCGGGTATCGAAACCTTGTTCTCGCCCTGCTGGGGCAGTCCGTCCTTCAACACCGGCCCCGTGACCACATGCACCGGTTCCTTGAAATCGATGACATAGGTTCGGATCCATGATTCCAGTTCGGCCCAACGCTCGCGGTTGAATTCGGCTTTCTGTGGACTCATGTTGCTGTAGAAGTAGCTTTCGCTCAATGCCTTTTGGCTCCAACGGAAGTCGGCCGATGGGGCCAAGTGTCCTCTGTCGTGACCGAATCCATCGAACGTCATGATGCCGTCCGCGCCCAGTTTCTTCAGAAAAAAGTCTTCTTCCTGCGCAGAACCGGTGGTCACCATGGGGTCGATACGGAAGTCGTTGGTACGCGAAACATTGGCAAATTCCACTTCTGGAATGACGATATGCTGCACCCAAGCGGCCTGCTCGTGGGTTTCAGAATAGCCCAAGGTCAGGGCAGCATGTTTCACCAGTTCCAGACCCGTGCTTGGTTGAGGATAACCCAATCGTTCGAGATGCTGTTGTATCCAGGTCATCCGAAGGTTCTCGATCTCGTCCAGAACTTGTCCCTTTTCGCTTTCAAGCTCAGTGAGTCGTTGCTCTTTTTCAATCAGTTTTTGGTCTACGGTCTGAGCAAGGCCTATCGAGGTGTTGAGCAGAAGAATGAACGGGATAAGGATGCGCATGGCCAAATATCGCAATATGTGAATGCCATAGATGAGACATTGCTTAAAATCTACATTACATGATCGGTGTAGATTGGCACTCCGCGAACGGGACGAATCAGCAACCACCATCGATCCGACCCGTACCTGTAATTGCCCCATGGGCCAAATGAGAAGAATCGGTCACATATCCATTGCAACACTTTTGCTCTTGCTGCTGACCAACTGGGTGGCCGTTGGGCAGCAGGATTGCTTTGATGCCATCAATGTGTGCGATGCGACCTTCATGCAGAACAGCAGCTACACGGGTACGGGCAGCGAGAACGAGGTTCCGTCCGGAAGCTCCTGTTTAGGGAATGGGGAGGTGAATTCGGTCTGGTACACCTTCACTGCCACGGTTGGAGGCAACCTCCTCTTCCAACTGGATCCGCTGAGTGCGGGCGATGACTACGACTTTGCCCTCTACGACCTCACGAACGATTCCTGTCCGGGGATCATGGAAGGAATCAACCAGCCCATAAGCTGCAACTATTCGGCCGACCCCGGTGCAACGGGTTTATCCAACGGAGCAAGCGGTAACCAGAATGGTTCTAGTGGGGCGAACCAGAATGCACCCATTGCGGTTCAGGCCGGGCAGACTTTCGCATTGCTCATCAGCAATTTCACCGCATCGCAATCAGGATACGAACTCAATTTCTCGGGAACGGCATCCGTAGTTGACAACGAACCCGCTTTGCTGGACTCCGTGAGCACGAACGGATTATGTAACCCAACCAGCATCCTGATCTGGCTGACACAAGAAATAGATTGTAGCAGCATTTCAGGTGGCACTTACGATATTCAGATAACCGGGCCATCGCCTGTCACCATCGTTTCGGTGCAAGGCGTTGGTTGCAATGATGGACGTACCGACTGGTTGAGCATCGGTTTCAGCAACAACATTCCAGTGACCGGAACATACAACGTTGTGATGCAGAACGGTGCAGATGGCAATACGTTTGTGGATGGCTGCGGCAACCAGACCCCCGTTGGCAACAGCATTTCCTTTGAAGTTGAATTCATCGGCCCGGAGATCACGGTATCATCGCATACGGATGCTTTCTGTGGGAACAACGGTGGCACTGCGCAGACCACAGTTACCAACGGCACGGCTCCTTACTCCTATTCGTGGAACTCTTCCCCTGCTCAAAGCGCTGCGAATGCCACCAACTTGGCCCCAAGGGGTTACCGCGTGTGGATAACAGATGCGAACGGCTGTAGCGATTGGGCCGATGTGGTCATTGACAATGATACTCCGATCGATCTTTCGAACATAAGTTCAACCCCAGTGTCCTGCAATGGCGCAAACGATGGAACGGCTCAGGTCACACCAATAGGAGGCGTGCCCCCCTACACATTCGCGTGGCTGACCAATCCCGTGCAGACGACACAAACTGCAACTGCACTGGCGGGGGGTTACCTCACCGTGATCGTCACAGACAATACCGGTTGTGTTGCCGTTAACACGATTGGAATACCTCAACCGAGCGCCATCAGCATGCCAGCGGCCATCGTTAATCCCGACTGCGGTGTGGCCAACGGCAGCGCAACGGTGAACACGACCGGAGGAAATGGCGGTTTTGTCTATACATGGAACACGGTTCCAGTACAAAATTCTGCCACCGCCAGCAACTTGTTAGCTGGTGTCTATTCTGTTTCTGTTACGGACCAGAACGGATGTTCTGCAACAACAAACGTGGTTCTGTCTGACAATTTTGCGCCTAACGCAACTATTCAGGACCCTGTGCCGGACTGTGGGCAAGGAATGGGACAGGCCACCGCACTTGCCACTTCGGGTATCGGGCCGTTCTCCTATTCGTGGAACACAACTCCGCCCCAGAACACCTCTACCGCCACGAACCTATCGGTCGGAGATTACTTTGTGTCCATTACTGACGCGAACGGATGCGTTCAGATCATCAATGTGAAGATCGATAGCATTCCTCCACCGCAAATTGCCATGGATGTGGTGCAGCCCACCTGCGGACAGCAGGATGGAACAGCCACGGCCACCACTACCGGAGGCTGGGAACCCTACACCTATGCGTGGAGCTCTTCAACAAACCCCTCCGACACCGAAGCAGCTTTGGCTGAAGGAACCTATACCGTTACAGTGACCGACAGCATCGGCTGTATCGACACCGAAACTTTCACGCTGGAACAACTGCCCCCCGTGTCAGATTTCACCTTCACCAACGTGTGCGATGGAGAGGAGATGACCTTCGAACCTACCACAACTTCGGAGGCCGTTGCATGGTCGTGGAATTTTGGTGATGGCAACATGTCCGATCAGCAGAACCCCGCCCTCACCTATGCCGCACCGGGCGAATATGAAGTAACTGTCATTTTCAGTGGAGGCTGCATGAACGACACCGCCACCCATACCGTCAGTGTGTTCGCGCCACCAACAGCCGCGTTTGTGGTCGAACCTCAGATAGTCACCACACGCACCGATGCCAACTTCGTCTATACCGGATCAGGAGGAACCGAATTCCTGTGGAACCTCGGGGGTCAGCTAAGCACCGACCAACGGCCCCAGTACACCTTCCCTGAAGAGGGCCTTTACGACATCACCCTCATGGTCACCGATGCCAACGGCTGCACGGACACCATTACCCAGACAATTGAAGTGCTGCTGCAACCCGTCATCTACCTGCCCAACGCCTTCATGCCCCAAGGCACACCCGCCAACAGCCGCTTCAAAGGCTATGGGCTGGGCATCACCGCTGCCGAGCTCTCCATCTTCGACCGCTGGGGAACACTGCTTTACTACTCAGACGATATTAACGAGATACTGAACGCAGGTTGGGACGGCACCTACAAGGGCGAACCCGCCTCGCAGGACGCTTACCCCTACCGCCTCAAGGCCAGTTTCTACAACAACACCTCGTTCGAAAAACTGGGAACGGTGACCTTGGTGCGTTAAAGGCACTTAGCGCTGCACCACCAACTTCTCCGTTGCCAACACCTCCGCACCACTCACCAGACTACAGAAATAAACTCCCGCGCCCAGCCCAGCAGCATCTAAGGTGTAGGTACCCTCATGGCTTAGCAGTTGCACGGTTTGCACCGTGCGGCCAAGCATGTCTCTCAGTTGCAGCGTGGGGCGTGTGCCCTGCGGGCTACGGTAGCTGAGTTGGGTTGGGGTGTTGGAGGGGTTGGGGAAAACACTTAACGAATGTGACTCATTGGCTATTTCGTGAACCCCTATACTTGGGTCACATACACCTGAAGCGGAGTAGTCAAACCCTGCTACAAAGGAGGGGAGGCCATAAACTAGCGCATTGGTTGGCATGACATAAACATTTGCCTCCGCGTTGCTATTCAATCCGGCTTCATTTGGATTGTGAATTACGCTTATATCGTTGTCAAAACAGTTATACATGTAGATTTTACCATCTGGCCCCAGTTGCAAGGCATTTCCACATTCCAAGTGAGGGTCAGAATAGTGATAAGCACTTGCAAGTATTGCACCAGCGCTTCCGGCAGTTAGGTCGTATTGAGTTAATAAGGGCGTTTGATAAAG
>CAMCFW010000039.1 GCA_945874195.1 Chryseobacterium gleum | reverse complement strand
ACCGGTCCTTACTGGTGGGCCTATTGGGCAATGATGAGTTGCAACGTCATCAGCCCACAGGTGTTCTGGTCTAAGAAATTGAGGAGAAACGTCACATTTACCTTCTTCCTATCCATCGTGGTGAACATCGGTATGTGGTTCGAACGATTTGTGATCATCGTGACTTCACTTCACCGCGATTACCTTCCATCAAGCTGGATCATGTTCTACCCAAGTTGGGTAGACATAGGCATCTTCATTGGTACACTAGGCATTTTCTTCACGTTCTTCCTTTTGTACGCAAGAACATTTCCTGTTCTGCCAATTGCTGAGGTGAAGTCTATTCTGAAATCAACTGGATCTCAATACAAGAAGAAATAATTCAGACTGATAATGAGCACGAAAGAAATACACGGTCTGTTTGCTGATGAAGAAGTTCTTAAAGCTTCTGCAAAAGCACTTGTGAAAAAGGGCGTTCACATTAAAGATGTGTTCTCTCCCTTCCCGATACACGGAATCGACCCTATCATCGGAGTACCTCCAACACGTTTGCACATAGCCGGATTCATTTATGGACTATGTGGCCTGTCGCTTGCATTGTTCATGTTCTGGTTCACCCTGATCATGGATTGGCCGATGAACATCGGTGGTAAACCGAATTTCTCCCTTTTGCAGAATTTGCCAGCGTTCATTCCTGTCACCTTCGAGATGACCGTTTTCTGTGCAGCTCATGGAATGGCGGTAACCTACTTTCTTCGTAACACCATTTATCCAGGAAAGAAAAGCTGGAACCCTGATCTTCGTACCACAGATGACAAGTTTCTAATTCAGATCGATCTTAACGACAACAGCGTTAGCGCAGAAGAGATTAGCGCGATCCTGAAAGAGACCGGAGCAGAGGAAATAACCCGAAAATGAACAAGGCATTGAAATACAATATTTCGGTGGTCACAGGTGCCATGATCGGCATCATCGTGCTGATGAGCTCTTGCACCAAAGACCCCAATAGTCCAGGAGTGGAATATATGCCCGATATGTATCGTTCTCCATCTTACGAGACATACAGCGCTAACCCAGTGTTGAAGGATAGCATGACAGCTCAGCTACCAGTGATCGGAACCATCACACGTGGCGAATGGCCTGACGGTGGCAGTATCATAAATGCCCTTCCTTACGCTTATCCGAACACATTGGAAGGTTATGAGGCCGCAGGCGCTTCGCTGAAGAGCCCGCTCGACAGTTCTGCAGAATTCGCTACTCAAGGAAAAGTCATTTTCGAGAAGATGTGCATGCATTGTCACGGTCCGAAAGGAGGAGGCGATGGTCAATTGATCGGCACTGGAAAATTCCCACCACCGCCTGCTTATAATGGAGGAGCGTTAAAGGACCTTCCGGAAGGAAAGATGTTTCACACCATCACCTACGGAAAAGGTCTGATGGGGTCGCATGCATCGCAGCTTACAAAAGAGGATCGTTGGAAAGTGATCCGATACATCCAACAGCTTCAAAAGCTATAGTTGAAAAAGAGAAACAATAGCCAGTAATGGATTATACATTCAAATCAAGCACTAAAAGATTGACGCTGGGCCTGTTAGGTCTGGGGCTGCTATCCATTGTGTATGCGGTACTTACCCATGTTCCAGGTCAGAGGATATGGGCCAACCTCTTGGTCAATTCCTACTTCTTTGTAGGCATTGGTCTGATGGGCACACTTTGGATGGCCATCCAATATGTATCAGAAGCCGGTTGGTCATCTGGTTTCAAACGTGTTCCCGAAGCAGTTTCGCAATATCTGCTTGTAGGAGGCCCAATTCTTCTTCTGGTGCTTTTTGCAGGTAGCCACAGCATTGGCCTTCATCACATTTACCACTGGATGGACCCAGAGGTCATGAATCCGGAAAGTGACCACTATGATACCATCATTGCGGGCAAACAAGCATATTTGAACGAACCCTTCTTCTATCTGCGTGCCTTGACTTACGTGGGCATCTGGGTGGCGTTCACCATCTTCTTCCGCAAGGCATCGTTGAAAGAGGATCTGGAAGGTGGGGTTGCAATTCACAAGCGGAACTATGGATTTGCAGCCGCTTTCCTCGTATTCTACGGGGTCACTTCTTCAACTGCAGCATGGGATTGGATGATGTCGATAGACACCCACTGGTTCAGCACCCTTTTCGGATGGTACAATTTCGCTACAATGTTCGTTACAGGTATCACCATGTTTGCGTTGATAACCATTTCATTGAAGCGCAACGGGTATTTGGAGCATGTCAATCAAGAACACATTCAAGATCTCGGAAAGTTCATGTTCGGAGCATCTGTTTTCTGGGGTTACCTATGGTTCTCTCAATTCATGCTCATCTGGTACGCGAACATTCCAGAAGAGGTGACCTATTTTCAAGACAGATGGAAAAACTACCAATTTGTTTGGGGTGTTCTCCCTGTAGTCAATTTGGCCTTACCTATGCTGCTTTTGATGGACAAGTCGGCCAAAAGGAACTACAATATCATGACCATGACCGGTGTGATCATTGTGGTTGGTCACTGGCTTGATGTATTTCAGATGGTAATGCCTGGAACCGTGAAGGCCGATTGGGGAATTGGAGTTTTGGAGGTGGGTCTGTTCCTTGGTTTTTTAGGATTGTTCCTGTTTGTGGTCCACAGCGCCCTTGCCAAAGCTCCTTTGGTGGCCAAGAATCATCCATATCTGGAAGAGGCCAAACATCATCACGTTTAAGAAGCGCATAGGTATTCGGTAAATAAGAACTGAGAAATGATCAATCTGCTTATTGCAATAGTAATTATCCTCGTCATCTTAGTGTTGGCGAAAGTGGTGCGGGTGTTCGAGCTCAGTACCGAACTGAAAGGAACCGACCCTTCGTTGGTTACAGCCGAAGACAACAAGACACAGGCAACCCTGTTTGTGGTCGGAATCATGGCATGGTTGGCATTTGTGGTCTATGGTGTACTTGTCTGGGGAAAATTGACTCTGCCTGTATCTGCATCCGAACATGGAGAAGTGACCGACCATCTGATGAACATGACATGGGCCATCATTACACCGATGTTCTTCATTTGCCACATTCTCCTGATGATCTTTGTCTACAAGTATTATCATAGAAAGGAACGGACAGCGCTATTCTTTGCACATAGTACCAAGTTGGAAATGATTTGGACCGTCATTCCAACCATTGTCCTTACTTCGTTGATAGTCTATGGTCTGAGTGTTTGGAATTCGGTTACGGGTCCAGAACCAGACGATTCAATTGAAGTAGAACTTTACGCAAAGCAGTTTGACTGGACTGCACGATACGCAGGAACAGACAATGTTCTTGGCAAGTCTGGTTACCGATTGATCACAGCTGAGAATCCATTAGGCATCAGTTTGGTGGACCCAGCTTCTGGCGATGATAAGATCGTACGAGGAGAGCTGCATCTTCCCGTTGGAAAACCGGTTGTGTTCAAGTTTCACTCACGCGATGTGCTTCATAGCGCTTACATGCCCCATTTCAGGTTGCAGATGAACTGCGTTCCAGGCATGACCACACAGTTTCACATGGTTCCAAAGCTGACCACCGCTGAAATGAGAGAAATAACTGGCAATCCTGAATTCAGCTACCTGTTGCTTTGCAATAAGATCTGCGGTGCGGCACACTATAATATGCAGATGGAAGTGATTGTCGAATCTGAAGAAGATTACCAAGCCTGGTTGGCCGACAAGAAGACCGTTGCTCAAACGCTTTTGGTTGTTGAGGAGGCACTACCTGCTGCTGAAGCAGTTGGGCCGGATTCTATTCCCGTTGCCGGAGATAGCTTGAGTGTTCAGGTCGCTCAGGGCGCACACAATTAACATAGCTGATCAATTGTATTAATAAGGAATTAAGATGTCAGATCACGCAGAACACGAAGACCACGCTCATCACGCTCATCACCATCATGGTAAGCCTGACTTTTGGACACACTATGTGTTCAGTCAGGACCATAAGATGATCTCGAAGCAGTTCCTAATAACGGCTATCATTATGGGGTTCATCGGCATGGGGATGTCCATGTTGTTCCGCCTTCAATTAGGATGGCCAGGCGAATCATTCAAGGTTATGGAGTTGCTGTTAGGCGATTGGGGTAAGGATGGCATACTTGATCCGAACATGTACCTGGCATTGGTCACCATTCATGGAACCATCATCGTGTTCATGGTTTTAACCGGTGGATTGACCGGAACGTTCGCAAACCTGCTTATTCCACTTCAGATTGGTGCACGCGATATGGCTTCAGGATTCCTGAACATGCTTTCCTATTGGTTCTTCTTGGCCTCTTCGGTTATCATGGTAGCATCCTTGTTCATCGAAACAGGACCCGCATCTGCCGGTTGGACCATTTATCCCCCTTTGAGTGCTTTGCCAGAGTCCATTCCTGGTTCAGGATTGGGAATGACACTTTGGTTGGTCAGTATCGCTTTGTTCATTGTCTCCTCATTGCTTGGCGGTCTTAACTACATCGTCACCATTGTCAATCTGCGCACCAAAGGAATGTCCATGGGGCGATTGCCATTGACCATGTGGGCAATACTTATTACTGCAATTCTGGGAGTTCTTTCCTTCCCTGTTCTTCTTTCAGCAGCCTTGTTGCTGATTTTCGACAGGAGTTTTGGAACCAGTTTCTATCTGTCCGACATCTTTATTGGTGGACAGGCATTGGAGCACACGGGTGGTAGCCCTATTCTTTACGAACATCTTTTCTGGTTTCTAGGCCACCCAGAGGTATACATCATCCTGTTGCCTGCGTTGGGAATCTCTTCAGAGATTATTTCCACCAATTCGCGTAAGCCGATCTTCGGATATAAGGCAATGGTTGGCTCCATGTTGGCCATCGCATTCCTTTCGTTCATCGTGTGGGGTCACCACATGTTCATTACCGGCATGAATCCTTTCTTAGGTTCAGTATTCACGTTCACAACGTTATTGGTGGCTATTCCGTCAGCCGTAAAGGTTTTCAACTATTTGACAACACTATGGAAAGGCAATATCGTTTACACCCCTGCGATGATGTTCGCCATCGGACTTGTTTCAACTTTCGTGACGGGTGGTCTTACGGGAATCATTCTTGGTGACTCCGCTTTGGACATCAATGTGCACGACACCTACTTTGTGGTTGCTCACTTCCATATCGTTATGGGCGCTTCTGCCATCTTCGGAATGTTTGCCGGAGTTTATCACTGGTTCCCAAAGATGTATGGTAAGATGATGAACAAACAACTCGGCTATGCTCACTTTTGGCTTACAGTGGTGTCTGTTTACGGAGTTTTCTTCCCGATGCACTTCATTGGTTTGGCCGGAGTTCCAAGAAGATACTACTCAAACGAAGCTTTCCCACTGTTCGACTCATTGCAGGACATCAACGTAAGCATTAGCATGTTCGCATTCTTGGGAGGTGTTGCACAATGCATCTTCGCCTTCAACTTCTTCTACAGTATTTTCAGAGGTAAGGAGTCAAGCTTGAACCCATGGCGTTCAAATGCTTTGGAATGGACCACAGCTATAAATCCGGGTCACGGAAACTGGGATGGACCGATTCCTACTGTACACCGTTGGGCATACGATTATAGCAAGCCTGGGGCCGATGATGACTTTATACCACAGACCGTTCCTTTGAAAGAGGGAGAGGAGGACATCCATTGATCACACACAATTTGAATAGAAAATGTCCTTAAGTGATTAAGGACATTTTTTTTGCTTTGAGGTTTTGCATTAACATACTTAGGTCGGTTGTCGTCATTGCGATGAATCCTGTGAGGGATTTGCTAAAGATTCCGTTACGATTTCTGGTTCCCATTTCAGTTTATGTGTTCTCATTTTCCACAGCAGTTGCTCAACAAGAAGAGAACAAGAAGGTAAAATTGATGGTTAAGGTTGAAACGCGTAATTCGTTCGTTCAGACCCATTACGCCACCTATCTTGGAGTTCGTGCAGGATTTGAATTCAAGTTTCCTGTGCGGTGCGGAATAGGCTACTACTGGATGCTTACCAATCTTGAATCTAAGTTCTACAGGCCTTCCGACTTCGGGCAGACAGATCTGACGGCCTGTCCCAAAATGCGCTACGTTATCGGTTATGTCGATTACAGTTTCTATCGGGAGGACAGCTGGACGTTATCCGTTCCGGTTCAGATCGGCATTGGGGAAACGTTCTACCGAAGTGAGAACAACAATCGTTTTGCCAATGGACTTGTTGTTCCTATGGAAGCAGGAATTGCCGTGGATTATCTGTTCACGAAGTGGGTTGGTTTCGGGGTCGGATTGGGCTACCGCGTAATGCTCCTTAGCAACGATAAGGTGAAGGAGAATTTCAACTCACCGTATTACCAGATCCGTCTGAATATTCTCTTCACAGAGATCTTCAGAGGATTAAAAGAACGGAAGGCTAATCGTAATTCAAATTAGGGCTCAACCACCGTTCGATTTCGTTGACCGACATTCCCTTGCGCTGCGCGTAATCTTCCACCTGATCTTTTTCAATCTTTCCAAGGCCGAAATACTTGCTTTCGGGATGGGCAAAATACCAACCGCTTACTGCAGCAGTCGGCATCATGGCCAAGCTTTCCGTCAACTTGATTCCAGTAACTGAAGTCGCATTCAATAGTTTGAACAGCTCCGGTTTTTCGGTGTGATCCGGACAGGCAGGATAGCCTGGCGCAGGACGGATGCCACGGTATTTTTCGCGAATGAGATCCTCATTACTCAGCATTTCATTCGGCTCGTAGCCCCATGTTTCCTTCCTTACAATGGAATGGAGTTTTTCGGCAAACGCTTCAGCCAGTCGGTCGGCCAGGGCTTTCAGCATAATGCTGCTATAATCGTCATGGTCTTTCGCAAATTCCTCCAGTTTGGTCTCAATTCCCAATCCGGCCGTGACGGCAAATCCGCCCATGTAATCGCCAATTCCGTATTCCTTGGGAGCGACAAAATCACTAAGGGCGATGTTTGCGATACCGCTTGCTTTCTTCGACTGTTGCCTTAGTGAATGAACGACAGAAAGAACCTCATTTCGGGTTTCATCGGTGAAAAGTTCCACATCATCGCCTACGGCATTGGCAGGCCAAATACCGATTACGCCACTGGCGGACAGCCATTTTTCACTCACGATCTTCTTGAGCATGGCCTGTGCATCAGCAAACACCTTTTTGGCAGCATCGCCCACCACTTCATCCTCCAATATCTTCGGATAGCGTCCGGCCAGTTCCCATGTCTGGAAGAAAGGGGTCCAGTCGATGTGGTCGATCAATTCGTTTAATGGAAAATCCTTGAATTCGGTGATGCCGAGCTTATTCGGTCTGTGGATGTCTTCTTGCTTCCAATCGATGTTGAATCGGTTTGCGCGCGCTTCCGCAAGTGTGACCACTTCCTTTTCCGCACGTTTGCGGGCGTGCATTTCACGCATGTTGGCATATTCGTCTTTGATGCCCCTCACAAAAGTTTCCTTTCGGCTGCTGAGCAGACTTTCAACCACGGTCACCGCGCGCGAAGCATCCAACACGTGCACAGCCTGATCGTTGATGTAGTGCGCATCGATCTTCACGGCCGTGTGAACCCTTGAAGTGGTAGCACCACCGATGAGCAGCGGGATATGAAAATCACCACGCTGCATCTCTTTCGCCAAATGCACCATCTCGTCCAATGAAGGGGTGATCAGTCCGCTTAGCCCTATCACATCAACATTTTGCCGTTTTGCTTCAGCAAGAATTTTCTCCGCAGAAACCATCACCCCAAGGTCGATCACTTCGTAATTGTTGCAAGCAAGCACAACGCCAACGATGTTCTTTCCGATGTCGTGAACATCGCCTTTCACCGTTGCCAATAAAACTCGCCCCGACTTGGACGCTGACCCGTCCGCATCCTGCTCCATAAAAGGAAGTAGATAGGCCACCGCCTTTTTCATCACACGTGCAGATTTGACAACCTGTGGTAGGAACATTTTTCCGGCTCCGAACAGGTCACCCACGATATTCATCCCGGCCATCAGCGGGCCTTCTATCACGTGAAGAGGCTTTTCCGCTTTCAGACGCGCTTCCTCCACATCTACTTCTATGTAGTCGGTGATACCTTTGACCAAGGCGTGAGACAGCCGTTCTTCTACTGAAGCATCGCGCCATGCAAGATCCTCGACCTTTTCCTTTGTGGTGCCAACAAACGTTTGGGCAAACTCCAACAGGGCTTCCGTGGCATTCTCATTCCGATTAAGTAGAACGTCTTCCACCTTGGTCAAAAGTTCCTTCGGAATTTCGTCATACACCTCCAACATGGTGGGATTCACAATTCCCATGTCCATTCCGTTCTGGATGGCGTGATAGAGAAAGGCCGAATGCATGGCCTCGCGCACGGGGTCATTTCCTCGGAACGAGAACGAAACGTTACTCACACCACCGCTCACCTTTGCTCCTGGCAGGTTATCCTTGATCCATTTGGTGGCACGGAAAAAGTCGACCGCATTGTTGTTGTGCTCTTCCATTCCGGTGGCAACGGGGAATATGTTCGGGTCGAAAATGATATCCTGTGGTGGAAATCCGACCTTGTTCACCAGAATGTCGTAGCTGCGTTTGCAGATCTCTATTCTGCGTTGGTAGCTGTCTGCCTGACCGCTCTCATCAAATGCCATGACCACGGTGGCCGCACCATAACGTTTGATCTTCTTGGCGTGGTCGATGAACTGTTCTTCTCCTTCCTTCAAACTGATGGAGTTCACCACACATTTGCCCTGAACACACTTCAGTCCAGCCTCAATGATCTCCCATTTGGAGCTGTCAATCATGATCGGAATGCGCGAAATGTCGGGCTCGGCCGCCAACAGGTTCAGGAATTTGACCATGGCCTCTTTGCCATCGATCATGCCTTCGTCCATGTTCACGTCAAGCACCTGTGCACCTCCTTCCACCTGATCGCGGGCCACGGAAAGTGCTGCATCATATTTGTCTTCCTTGATGAGGCGCAGGAACATACGCGACCCGGTCACATTCGTCCTTTCTCCAACATTGATGAAGTTCGAACCTGGGAATATGATCAATGGCTCTAAGCCACTCAACTGCATAGGGGGAATCTTCATTTCTTATGCTTCTATTTCTTGGTTCATAACCCTTGGTTTGTAGCGCGAGGCAATCTCTGCAATGGCCTTGATATGAGGTGGCGTTGTTCCGCAACATCCACCGATCACATTGATCAGGTTCTCTTTCAGGAATTCCTCGATCTGGGCGGCCATCATTTTTGGGGTTTCGTCATATTCCCCGAATTCGTTGGGAAGGCCCGCATTCGGATGCGCGCTTATGGCAAATGGCGAATTTTTGGCCAGCACTTGCAAATGAGGTCGGAGTTGTGAGGCTCCAAGGGCACAGTTGAAGCCGATGCTCAGTAACGGTATGTGCGAAACCGAGATGAGAAAAGCTTCTGCCGTCTGTCCGGAAAGCGTTCGTCCGCTCGCATCCGTTATGGTCCCCGAAACCATGATGGGCAAACGGTATCCAAGTTCCTCAAACAACTCATCAATGGCAAAAAGTGCCGCTTTGGCGTTGAGTGTGTCAAACACAGTTTCAACCAACAGAATATCAACGCCCCCATCGATCAGGGCTTGCACCTGTTCGCGGTAAGCGACTCGCAGTTCGTCAAAGGTCACACCTCTGAAACCGGGGTCGTTCACATCGGGCGAAAGCGAAGCCGTTCTATTTGTAGGGCCGATCGAGCCTGCCACGAAACGCGGTTTGTGCGGTTCCTTGGCGGTGAATTCATCAGCTACTTCGCGCGCAATTTTTGCCGATTGGAAGTTGATGTCGTAAACCGCAGCTTCCAAACCGTAATCCGCTTGCGCGATGGTGGTTCCGCTGAAGGTGTTGGTTTCTGCAATATCGGCACCTGCAGCAAAGTACTGGGCATGAATGTCCTTGATGATGTCGGGACGGGTGATGGAAAGCAGGTCGTTGTTTCCTTTCAGCGATTTTTTCGCATCCTTGAAATACTCACCCCTGAAATCTTCTTCCCCCAAGGCATGTCGCTGTATCATGGTGCCCATGGCGCCATCCAACACGAGTATGCGCTGCTTGATAGCTTCTTTCAGTAATAGCGTTCTATTGTTCATGTATGTGCATTAAAAAAGCCTCCTTCGATTGTTCGAAGAAGGCCCTGTAAATTTCTTTCGTAAATGTTCTCACATTCAACTTATCGTTCCGTCCGCTTTATGCGAATGGTAGGATTTGGCACCTTTTCCGACTTGCGTCAGTCAGGTTGCCAAGACATCGTAGGGCCTTATCCCTCCGTCTTTCTTGATAAGAATAAGATTAAGAACGAGCCGCGAAGTTATATACTGTCGCGGATACTTCAAACATCAGAATTTGTATTCGGCATATCCTTCTGTCAATTCGCCTGCTTTGAAGGTCGGGTTTATCTTCAATTTGGTGTATTCATAGGTGGCCATGAGTCCCTTATCGTCAAACATTTTCTGATAAAGCGGCAGACACGTGGCCTGATCGACATACATCTCGATCTTCTTGCACATGGAGTTAGGCACCTTGATCACTTGACCGGACTTTACGGCATCGAAGCTCTTGATGTTGTTCAATTCCAAAAGTGAATATTCATCCAATCGAAGTTTGCGCGCGATCTTAAGGATGGT
>CAMCFW010000038.1 GCA_945874195.1 Chryseobacterium gleum | reverse complement strand
ATGGAAACAATGTTCTTGTCTCATCTAGCGGTTGGTCTACAGTTTTCGCTGACTGGATCGGCTATCGAATAATAAGGGATGGTGCTGTGGTCTTGACCGGTTCGTTACCAGATGCCTATATAATTTCTGGTGCTCAGGACGACTGGGGATTTGCTATCAATGGGTTGGATGTGTCTGTTCCAGCTGGTTCACATACCTATACTTTGCAGGTTCAAGTGAGCGATGTGCCAACATTCAATGGAATTAACGAGGGTTTCCTGCAGGTGGCCGAAATAAACGAGTGATAACACCTTTACAACGACAAAATGAACTCAAAACTTATTCAAACCGCACTACTAAGCACCGTATTATCGATTGCTGTGCATCAAAATTCCTTTGCTCAATCCAACCTTGACCAATCCATAGATAAGAAGGTGGCTGCAAGGAATATCCCAACAGCTCAGATAGGATCACTTATTTGCGAAAACGCGACAGGAGAATTATCTCTATGTTCTGGAAATATTGAGGAAACCGTAATCGGAATTGCGACCAATGTTCCTTACGTGACCATCAATAAGCCCGCTACTCCCAACGGAAACAAAAGTATATTCGATGCCAATATTTCGGTTGATAACGGTCCAATCATTAAGGGTGATCTTTTGATTGCCAATCATGGTGGCACACTCGCGAAAGCAAATTCAGATATGATTTCATTTGCTTATGCGATTGCTCTAGAGGACGCAAACGGTCTCGGAAAAATCCGAGTTAAGCTGCTAGGCAAGTAACAATCTAAGCAACTTTGTAAAGCTGCTTAAAACAGAAGGCCCGATTCACTGAATCAGGCCTTTTTGTTACATATCATAAATGCTACGATCAATACCTACGCATCAATCTTAGCGTACTTAGCATTCTTTTCTATGAAAGCTCTTCTTGGTGGAACATCATCACCCATCAGCATACTGAATATCCTATCTGCTTCAGCAGCGTTGTCTATTGTGACTTGACGCAAAGTTCTAAAGCTTGGATCCATGGTGGTTTCCCAAAGTTGCTCTGCATTCATCTCTCCAAGACCCTTATAGCGTTGAATTCCTACAGACGTTTCCTTGCCTTCACCTTTCAATCTTAGTACGGCCTGATCTCGCTGAATGTCGTTCCAGCAATACTCTTGCTTGGTGCCTTTTTTAACGAGATAGAGCGGAGGTGCGGCTATGTATAGGTAACCACCCTCAACCAACTCTCGCATATAACGGAAAAAGAAGGTTAGTATCAACGTGGCAATGTGACTTCCATCCACGTCAGCATCGCACATGATGATGACCTTGTGGTATCTCAATTTGTCCATGTTCAAGCCTCGCTCATCTTCTGCCGTACCGATGGTGACACCAAGGGCCGTGTACATGTTCTTGATCTCTTCATTTTCGAAAGCCTTATGCTGCATGGCCTTTTCCACGTTCAAGATCTTTCCCCTGAGTGGTAGGATGGCTTGGAACATTCGGTCTCTACCTTGCTTTGCTGTTCCGCCTGCCGAATCTCCCTCGACAAGGAACAATTCGCAGTTCTGAGGGTCTTTGTCTGAGCAGTCTGACAGCTTGCCTGGTAGGCCTGAACCGGTCATCACGTTCTTTCGCTGAACCATTTCCCGTGCCTTTCGAGCAGCATGTCGGGCAGTGGCGGCCAGAATCACCTTCTGAACGATGATGCGTGCATCGGCAGGGTGTTCCTCCAAGTAATTTTCGAGCATTTCGCTCACCGCCTGACTAACTGGAGCTGTAACCTCCCTGTTTCCCAGCTTAGTTTTTGTCTGACCTTCAAACTGAGGCTCTTGGACCTTTACTGAAACAATGGCGGTCAGTCCTTCCCTAAAGTCATCTCCCGATATTTCGAACTTCAATTTGTCAAGCATTCCAGAAGAATCCGCATACTTCTTCAAGGTATTGGTCAAACCTCTTCTGAATCCCGACAAGTGGGTTCCGCCTTCATGAGTGTTGATATTATTCACATAGGCATGGATATTCTCGGTGTAAGAGGTGTTGTAAACCATGGCAACTTCAACCGGGATTCCGCTCTTCTCGCCTTCAATGCTGATGACATCGCTGATTAGTCTTTCGCGGTTACCATCCAAAAACAGTACAAACTCGCGCAATCCTTCCTTAGAGTGAAAAGTTTCAACTGGGAACTCGCCAGACTCATCGACCGTGCGTTCATCTGCTAAGGTGATGGTAATGCCTTTATTGAGGTAAGATAACTCACGCATACGTGTTGCAAGCGTGTCGTAGCTGAACTCCAACGAATCGAATATTTGCTCGTCAGCCTGAAACTCAACTTCCGTTCCGGTGAAATCAGATGAACCGACTTCTTTCACTTCATACAAACGCTTTCCGCGAGAATACTCCTGTTGCCAGATCTTGCCCTCTCGGTACACTGTCGCACGAAGAGCGGATGAAAGTGCGTTCACCACTGAAACCCCGACACCATGCAATCCCCCAGAGACCTTGTATGAGTCCTTGTCGAACTTTCCACCTGCCCCGATCTTGGTCATTACAACCTCTAGGGCCGATACACCTTCTTTCTTGTGCATGTCGACCGGAATACCGCGACCGTTATCCCGCACGCGGATGCCGTTAGTTGGCGTGATGGACACTTGAATGCTGTCGCAATGACCAGCAAGCGCCTCATCGATCGAGTTATCTACCACCTCATAAACCAGGTGATGAAGACCTCTTACCCCAACATCACCAATGTACATGGACGGACGCATTCTAACGTGCTCCATCCCTTCCAACGCCTGTATACTATCTGCCGAATAGGCCTTTACCTTCTTATCTTTTTCTTCCAAGTTCTCGGACATTTTCTGAGTGCTTTTTATGCGCCCCAAAGATACTTAATTGACCCCCGAAAGCCCCGTAAATACAGGGCATTCAGCCGCATTTATCAACAATGGCAACGCAGTTTTAAACAGGGTTTGTTTAGAAGCTGAAATGTAGTCCGGCAATGAAACTGAAACGCTGTGCGGGATACTGTTTCCAGATGTCGTAACGTAAGGCCGCAATGTTGCGAAGGTCAACAAATGCACCGAGCCATTTTCGGTAGCGGTACTCGACACCCAAATTGGCATCGGCATATCCTTTCAGCGTTATTGGGGTCATGCTGACCACACCAAGAGAATCGGTGCTGAAATTGCGGGCTTCACGCGCGCCATAAGCGCTGATGGAAGCCTTGAAGATGAATTTGTCCTTCAGATTGTAATTGGCGGAAAATGTAAATCGGAATGGAGCCTCGTGCCAAGGTTTGATGCTGTCGGTCGGCATCACGAACAGTCTGTATTCAGCCTCTGCAACTAAGGCCAACTTGCTTTTGAGTTGATAACTGAGAGCTCCTTTAAAGCTGGTGACCCGAGCGTCATGATACTCGGTCAGAAATTTATTGCCCAGCCCGTTGGTCGTGTCGTTAACGAAAAACATCTGTTGGCCGGTGATGATCTCTGCGACCGAAAGATCAAAGCCGATGCTTCGGGTAATGCTTCCTTTGAATCCTCCGTAAATGTTCAGACGCTCCCAACTGTTGCTCAATACCTGACCTGTTTCAAAATAGGGATTAAGCTGTGAAATTGACCTCAGTCCGTTGCGCTGCACACCGCCTTTAGCCCCCACGTAGAATCGCAACATCTTCTTGACGATGAAGTAATGAAAATTCAAAACAGGGAAGAGCAGCACCTTGGTGGTAGTATCGTTCACATCCAGCACGAAATTTACGCCAAGGTCTATACCCCATCGATCTCTTCGTGCTCTGAATTCGGGTTGAAGTCCCCAGATGAAATTATTGGTATTGAGGCCGCGCTGAGCAAGGTTATAGTAATCGAACGTGGTTCGAATGAACATTTCTTCCTTCTTGATATTGAAGGCCACGCCAGCCGAAAGTGCGGCATAATGTTCTTCTGATCGGAAATTGTCCCGAGTATACCTATAGGCAATTGCCGCCTGATCCATGATGCGCAATTTCTTTTCGCGCATGGCATTCAGGTCGAGATTGAAACCAACGTGATGGAAAACCTGATGCAAGCTATCTCCTTTTGCAGAACTGACGTTTGCAAATGTGACGTCAGAACGGTTGAATCCGTAATAGTAATTCTCGTCCACATCATATTCCAATCGCCCTGATAGTACATGGTGGTTCATGAAATATTTTCCGAATCCGGTGATGCCTGCATCGGTGAATCCGAAATCTCTGACCTTATTCAACTTGGCGAACGAGGCATGGTAACGGGCAAAGAAACCCGCTTGGTATTTTTTACTTCTTAGACTACTGAAACTGGCTTCGAAAAAGGGCATTGTGTAGTTACCGAATCCCGCTTTCACAAATCCATTGTAAAGCTTACTCAGAGGCTCGTTAGAGAGCGTAGCAGCCTGTAACGGCTGTGCTTCAAAGGTCACTTCCTTGGTTTTCGGAATGACCGAATAACTGACCGGGGCCAGTGTGGCAGCCTCGTGCTTTACCTCGGGCTTCGAGTCGATCTTCTTAGCATCGCGGGCCACAGGCCTGTAGTCTTTACGAATGGTGAATCGCAGGCTGTCGGGCAGATCCGTCCTTTTCTGTGCATTTGTTTGAAAATCGCAGGTTAGCAAAACCACCGAAAGAATGAAAGTTGTGATGGTAGTTCTCATTCTTCTATCACGTCCAGTTCCTTAACCTCGTCCTCATCCAGTTCAAAAATATCGTCCCTCACTTTTCCTTCCTGCTCAAACTCAATTTCCCATCCATCACCATCCTTACGTTCTTCCAACTTCGGGGTCATTTCGTTCAACTCGGCCATTTTTCTTTCTGCCTCTGCCTTCAGTTCTCCATCATAATTATCTATCACGTTCTGCAAGGTGAGCCGTGCTTGAAAGAGGTCATCGCGCATGATGTAGTTGTCTGCCAGCAGCAGGAATGACCTCGATATCCATTCTCCATAATTTGGAAAAACACTTACCATATCGAAGATCAACTTCTCTGATCGGTCATATTCACCACGCAGAAAATGAATCTTTGCCAGGCTATATAGCGCCTCTGCCCCGATCACGCTGTTCGAGGCCAAAAGTGTCTGTTCAAAGCGTTCTTCCGCCATTTTCAGATCGTTCTGTGCCATTGCGCACCGGGCCGAGACCAAAAGCGATTCGTGTACCAGTTCTTCTGGAGCCTTATCGGAACGTTGAATCTTCAATGCGTATTCGTGAGACGCATCGAACTTGCCAAGTTCAAAATTGCAGCGCATGATTCCAGCCCGCGCTTCGATAAGATTCTCTGCGGATTCTGCCACCTCTTCAAGCACCAGAAACTTGGCAAGGGCTTCGCTGAAGCGTTTCTGGTAGAAATAGATCTGCGATGCGGAAATAAGTGAACGCTCGGTGAACACATTGGTTTTGAAATTCAGCACATTGTCAAATCCAATGAGCGCTTGATCATAGTCCTTCAATTTGACCGCGGCTTCGGCACGATAGAAGTTTGCATTGAGTTTAAAATAGCCATTAGGAAACTTAACGAGATAAGTTCCGAACTCTTTCATGGCATTTTCTAAATTGCCTTTCATGTACATGAATTCGGCACTCTCGTAATAAGAGGTATCGAGCGCTCCGGTGGTGATGTCGGGAAAATTGTGAGCGGACAGATAATTCTCAAACCCTGGAACATCTCCCTCTTCAACGTAGATCTTCTGAACCTTCATGAGCGCCTCCTTCGCCTCCTCGGTTGCTGGATAATTTTCGGCAACGTCCTTCAGGATCGGTAATGCTAGCTCATCAGAACTCGCGTTGTAATAGAGTAACCCTTTTTTGAGCTTAGCCTTGGGCACGTAGTTCGAATTGGGATGTTCCGAAATGACCTTGTCGAAATAATTGATGGCCTCGCTGCTATTGTCAGAGAAAAAGTAGGTTTCTGCGATCTCATACTTTGCATCTGCGGCAAAACCCGTTTTCGGATGATTCTTGAGCATGGTCTTAAGCGTTTCAAGCTTCGAACCGGTCTTTCCTTCAAGTCCATAGCAAACTGCTATTTGGAAGATGGCATAATCCACATCGAACTTATCATATTGAATGGCCTTATCGTAGAACTCGATGGCACGCGGGGTGTTCTTCTGTAGGTAATAGGCATCAGCGATCCTCAAAAGTCCGTCATTCACCCGAAGAGAATCGCTCTTCTCATAGTCCACGAATTTTCGGAACCAAGAAATGGCCTCTTCCAATCGTTGACCTTCGAAGCAAGCGTAAGCCATGCCATAGTGCGCCAGTCCGAATTCTGGCAAGCCAATGGCCCCCGGCACTTCCATGAAGAGCCTGTAATGCTCTTCTGCGGACTTCGTTCTTTTTGATCGGGCATAGGCTTCAGCCTGCCAAAAAATGGAACGGGCCGTGATCTTTGAACTCACCGGATACTTATCGGAACGCTTGAAGAATTGAATGGAACTTTCGAATTCCAGGTCTTGGAAAAGTTCGGTTCCGCGCACATAACAAATGCGCTGATAGGTTGCTTTCAACCCATCGTTCACTTTCTTCATCTTGTCTATTGAGGCGATCGCTGCCTCATAATTATGGGTGGTCAGGTACACCTGAAGCAGAAACTGATATGCCTCATCGGCCCGGTGGCTGTTCGGATTCTTGGCAATGTATTCTTCGAATGCCTGAACTGCCTCGTTGTATGGGTCATACGACAGTTCGTAGGCTGTCTTGGCAAAATTGAAAAGCGCATCCTCCTGAATTTCAGGGTCGAACGCAAATCTGGAAGCAGATCTGAACGAACTTCTGGCCTCCATTTTATTGCCCGACTTTAGAAAACAATCGCCCATGTGGTAGTGGGCCAATTGGGTCAGTTCGTCCTCGTCAGTAGCCACTTGTTTGAAATAGCCTATGGCCTTTTCAAACTCACCACCACGATAGGCTGCATAGGCCAGTTTATAACGGTCATCCCGGTTTCCTCCAAGTTCAGAAATGGCCAATTCCATTTCGGGCACTGCCTCTTTATATCGACCGAGATTGTAATAGGCTTCACCCAGCATGCGATGGATCTCGCCCGTTTTCGACTTTGCAAAATCCTTGTTCAGCAGTTGCTTTCCGTAAGAGATCACCTCTTCATTCTTGCCTTGTCTATAATATATCTGAAGGATGTAGAATGGCACCACATTGCCAAACAACTTGTCTGTTTCCAACTCTTTGAATCCGGCAAGGGCAGCTTCATTCATCTGCTCCCGATATAGAATGTAGGAATGATAATAGACCGCTGGAGACCGATACTTTTTACCACCCTTCAGCACGTGCGACAAGGCCTCCTTCGACCGATCATACTCCTCTTGCTGAAAATGCGAATAGCCTTTTTTGAAGTAGAATTCCTCTAAATACTGTTGTTCCAGCTTCGATTCGTCCACCAGTTCAAACTGCTCGAGCACGTTCTTATATCGCTTTTTGGTGAAATGAAAAGTGCCGAGCTGAAAATTGGCCATGTTGATCATGGAATGTTCGGGATAGCTGGCAACGAACGATTCCATCAACCATTGACCGTCACCATTGAAAAGTTCAAGAGCGGCAGCCGCGTTGTAATACACCGCATTCTCGCGCTGAACGCTTGGCAACGACCGTGGATGACCAAGCGCTTTCGAGAATCGTTCTTGAGCAGCAGCATATTTTTGCTTCTGAAATAATTCGAGGCCGACCGAATATTCCCGCAAGGGATCGACATCTGCGGCTACGCGTTGTGCGTTCGCATGACCCAGACCGAGGAACATCGAGAGCATACCGTTCAACACAAAACCCCTTTTCAATATTCCCCGAACAGATCTACTCATCCCTGCTAAATTATCCTGTAAAGAGTCTTGGCTTTTTTTAGAGTCCAATACTTTTCAACGCGGCCTTGTTAAGAGAAATGAATGGATCGGTCCGAGTTCGGGCCACCACATAATATTAACTTTGGTCATTCTTGAAGATGGAAAACCACGACCATATTGTTCAACTTTCTGATGTCACCATTTACGTTCGGAACAACGTGGTGCTCAGCAAAGTTTCTTTTGCCATTGACAAAGGCGAGTTCATTTACCTGATAGGCCGCACCGGAAGCGGAAAGAGTAGTCTTCTAAGAACGCTCTATGCCGATCTTCAGCTACGCGATGGCGAAGGATCCGTGGCCGGACACGCTTTGGCTGGCATCACGCAATCGGAAATTCCTTTTCTAAGAAGAAAGTTGGGCATTGTCTTTCAAGATTTTCAATTGCTGACCGACCGAACGGTGGAGAAGAACCTCAAATTCGTGATGGAGGCTACAGGTTGGACCGACAAGGCCAAGATGGACGAGAGGGTAGATGAAGTGCTCAAACTCGTGAACATTCCCACCGAGGCCAAATTCAAAATGTCGCACCAACTCTCGGGTGGAGAGCAGCAACGGGTGGCGGTTGCCCGTGCGCTCATCAATCACCCCGAAGTGATCTTGGCCGATGAGCCGACAGGAAACCTCGACCCCGAAACATCTGACGGCATTCTGCAATTGATGATCGATATTACCAAGACCGGAACAAGCGTGCTGCTTGCAACACACAACTATTCCTTCTTCAAAAAACACCCCGCCCGAACACTGAAATGCGAAAGCGGTTACGTAATCGACACGCTACAAAAGGTAGGACCGGAGGATTTCTAATAGCTTGTGATTCCTTGACTGGGTTTTGCAGCAGTATTTTCGTTTTTGTCGGTCTGAATTTGCAATTATTTAACAGATTGCATTATTTTCACATCAAAATAAAACCTAATCATAATGAAGAAAAATCCACTACTATTCATGGGCATTGCCGTGATGTCAACCTTCGGGATGTCGTCTTATGCCCAAAACCTGTTTCTAGTTCAACAGCCATCAAACTTGGCCGGCAGTTACACATTCACCGATTCATTTACAGCCGATGGTTGGGGTGCCGACCTTGATACCACGGCCATTACGGCCGAAGGCGCTTGGGCCTTGGACGGCACATCTGCCGACTCAATCGTTTGTGAAAGCGTTGTGAATGGAGTTGATGTTAACGGAAAGATCGCCTTCCTATATAGAGGAAGTTGCAATTTTTCGTTGAAGGCCTATAATGCTCAGGCGGCTGGTGCAGTGGCCTGTGTAATTGTGAACAACGTCCCTGGGAATCTGATCAATATGTCGGCTGGCGACAGTGCATCTGCCGTGAACATCCCTGTCATTTTCATCAGTGATGCGGACGGAGCTTTGATGAGGGACGCAATTCTTGCCGGAGGCTCTGAAATGTTCATCGGAAACCCGAATGGTGTGTTTGCCAACAACATCGGGGCATTCAAGAGTGATATCGGCATGGCAAGCAGCCAGTCCATTCCAGCACCTTTTGTTCAAGCGGGTAGTGGGTTTGAAGTTCCGATAGGCGCTTGGGTATTCAATTATGGATCTGCAGATGCTGAAAACGTGATCCTGAGCGTGTCCATTGACAGAGATGGTGCAGAGGTCTACAACGAAACTTCAACTTCGGGTGCCACCATCCTGCCTGGCGACAGCCTTTTTGTGAGCCTTCCGAACTATTCCGAGGATGGTTATGAAGTTGGTTTTTACACCATTACATACAATATGGTGTCTGACGCAAGCGATGAGCTTCCAATAGACAACGAACTGGTCACCACGTTTTGGGTGAACAACGAAGGCGTCTATTCGAAAAGCAAAGTGGATCCGATCGATGGGCCACAGGGTGTAAATGGACTTCGACCTGCTGCAAGCACGGAATTCCAGTGGTGTGTGTTCATGGAGTCTAACAATGCCGAAGCCATGCAGATTACCGGAATGACCTTCAACACCTTGACAAACGATATCGACCTAACGGGAGAAGCAGTACAACTGTCTGTTTACGAATGGGGCGACCCATTTGACGGTACGGCTGCACCAACATTCACCGATCTGAACGAACTAACAAGCAACGAACTTTACGATTACCCTTCTGACCTACAGGGAGAATTCGTGACCCACACGTTTGCCGAGCCTTTGGAATTGTTGAATGATCAGAAATACCTGGCCTGTGCCACCATCTTCATTGACGACATGTTCCTTGGAGTAGATGCTGGTTTGGATTACAACGTGACATACGATAGCTATCCTACCGAGATCTTTTTTCCATTGAATGATATTGATGGCGGACAATGGTTCTCTGGAGGTTTCGGAACCGACAACACTCCGGCCCTTATCGTAAATCTGGAATTGGTGAATGGAATTGCCGAAGACGTGAACCGAAGAGAGGTGACCCCTTTCCCGAACCCGACCGTGGATATGATCAATATTCCTTTCGGAGTTGCATTGGACGGCACCGTTCTTTTGGACATCATCAATATGAACGGACAACAAGTGCGATCGGAAGAACTATGCTTGAAGAACGCTCACCAACTGTCTGTTGATGTGGCCGATCTGCCAGCTGGTATGTATAGCTTCAGTCTTCTTTTCGAAGACAATTCAAGCACCACTTTCAAAGTGATGATAAGCAAGTAATAGACTTAACTGAGTTAGTGTAAAACCCGATCTGGAAACAGGTCGGGTTTTTTATTTCTAGCGATTGAAGATGAGGTCGTGCAGACTTCGTGCATTTACCTGATTACAGAAACGTTCGTTCAATATCTGTTCCCTGCGCTCGCGCCCAGTTCCGTTGAATTCTTCTTCGAAAAGGACCTTTACAGCCTCTGAAAAGCGTTTGTCGGTGTCCTCAACCCTGCATAGCGACTCGAGCCCCGTGTTTTCGACCATGAACGAATTGACCAC
>CAMCFW010000037.1 GCA_945874195.1 Chryseobacterium gleum | reverse complement strand
GGGCATCTCGGCTATGAGTTCTTTCCGAAGTGGCTGACCAGTAGTTCCGTTGGCAAATGGCTGAACACAAGCACCAACCACAACATGCATCACAAGTATTTTGAAGGAAACTATGGGTTGTATTTCCGTTGGTGGGACGAATGGATGGGTACTACCCATGTTAAGTACGATGCCACATTGCAAGAGATCCAGACCCGCAGACCATCCAAACCGAGCAGCGACCTACACGATGCTGAATTGGCCTGAGTCGGTCTTTTTCTGAAATTGGTCTCGGATAGACGGGAAACCTGTCAGATTTCAACGACCTTTAGCCAACCCACGTTATCATCGCCTCAATGGCCCAAGAACTTATTAAGAGAGTGAAATTTGCCCCTCGCGAAAGCAAGGATGGTTTTGCCAGTACACTCAATCAGCGTGTTGAAGCATATTTCAAAGAAAACCAAGTTTCGAAGTTTGCAGATGCTCGTATGTACCTTAAAACCATCATCATCGTTTCGGCATACCTCATTCCGTTGGGGTTGATGTTGGCCGGCATCACCACGTCAACATGGGCCATTGTTGCCTCGTGGATGTTGATGGGGGTTGCAATTGCCGGCATTGGCATGTCGGTGATGCACGATGCGAACCATGGATCCTACTCAGAGAACGGAATGGTGAATAAACTGGTCGGCTATTTCCTGAATCTGGTGGGTGGGAGTGCGGAAAACTGGAAGATCCAGCACAATATCCTTCATCACACCTACACCAACATAGATGGATTGGATGCCGACACCGTCACTTTCCCGATGCTCCGTTTTTCGCCCTTTGCCAAGCGTAGAGCAGTGCATCGGTTTCAGCACATTTACGGTTGGTTCTTCTATGGGCTGATGACCGTTAGCTGGATCTTCATGAAGGATTTCAAGCAGTTGGTTGACTACAAGAATTCTGGTATGACCACCAATTACGATTCGGGCTTCGGCTTGATCACCTTGCGCATCTTTCTTGTTAAGGCCTTTTATCTATTTGTGACACTGGCCTTGCCAATTTACATTCTGCCGCTACCGTGGTACGGAACACTGGCTTGTTTCTTCACTATGCATTTCATCGGTGGGTTGATCCTCGGCATGGTGTTTCAAGCAGCACACATCATGGAGATTTGCGAGTTCACAAAACCGAACGAAGAAGGTCGAATGAAGGACGAATGGGCCATACATCAGCTTCGCACTACCACGGATTTCGCCCCGAACAATAGACTGGTCACCTGGTTCGTGGGCGGATTGAACTTTCAGGTGGTACATCATCTTTTTCCAAAGATCAGCCATGTGCATTATCCTAAGTTGGCGCCCATTGTGAAGCAGACTGCCGAAGAGTTCGGAGTTCCTTATCACTGCATTCCAACGTTCACCCAAGCTGTTCTGGGCCATGGCCGAATGCTCAGAGCCCTTGGCCGAGAAGATATTCCATCATCGATGGTTGTACTGAGCTAAGGCCATTTTCGAGCCTTATTGAGTTTACTTTTGTCGCATGTTGAAGAATGACCTATTGTTGCGCGCTGCGCGAGGAGAAAAAGTAGAACGCACCCCCGTTTGGCTCATGCGTCAGGCCGGTAGGATATTGCCCGAATATCGCGAGGTGCGTGCCAAAATGGGCGGGTTCAAGGAACTTGTGGAAACCCCAGAATTTGCCTGCGAGGTGACGATACAGCCTGTGGACCACTTGGGTGTAGATGCGGCCATCATCTTTTCCGACATTCTGGTCATTCCAGAAGCGATGGGATTACCCTACCAGATGGTGGAATCCAAGGGCCCGTGGTTCGAGAAGACCATCGGCTCCAAAGCAGACATTGACCGATTGAAAATTGCCCAGGCGGACGATGTGCGCTACACTATCGATGCCATCGCCTTGACCAAAAGAGAGCTGAACGGACGCGTGCCGCTCATTGGTTTTGCAGGCGCGCCTTGGACCATTCTCAGTTACATGATCGAAGGAAGCGGGTCGAAGACCTTTTCGAAGGCAAAGAAATTTCTATTTACAGAACCGGTGTTGGCCCATGCGCTGTTGGAGAAGATCACGCTAAGCACCATCAACTACCTGAAAGGGCAGATAGAGGCAGGGGCAGATATTGTGCAGATCTTCGATAGTTGGGCAGGTATTCTAAGCCCCGAACAATACAAGGAGTTTGCGTTACCCTACATAGCACGGATCTGCGATGCAATTGATGAAGTGCCGGTCACCATTTTTGCAAAAGGTGCATTTTTTGTTCGAAAGGAATTGGGACAATTGAACTGCCGCACCATTGGGCTCGATTGGAACATGGACATTGCGGAGAGTCGCGCAATGGTCGGAAACAGCAAAACTCTTCAAGGAAACCTTGATCCATGTGTGTTGTATGCTGAAGACGAGACTATCGTAGCGAAGACCAAGGAAATGCTGCAGGCTTTCGGTCCCGACCGCCACATAGCCAATCTCGGTCATGGGGTTTACCCCGACATAGACTCGAAGAAAGTGAAGCTCTTCGTGGACACGGTCAAGGAATTCCGATTCAGCTAGCCAGAAATTCTTTCAGTCTTTCCTCGAAGATGCCCACAGACAGTTCAAAGGACTGATCTGCGTTGGCCACACTTCCCAAAAGCATATCCCAATCTATTCCCAAGGCTTGGCACAGCCAATAGTATTGTGTGCCTATCCGGTTGTTGGAGCATAGCTCGAGCACTTTCACACGGTGATGGTTGCAAAATGCCAGATTGGTCATTCCAGCACCATGTATGCCGACCACGTGGCTTGCAGAGTTGAACAGTTCAGCCTGTTGTTTCAGGTCCAAACTACCGGGATCGACCACTTCGACCGAGTGCTTTTCGAGGATCTGGCCGATCTCGTTGAAGTTAGTGATGTGGCGCGTCCCAGTTCGATTGATGAAGATGGCCTTGCCCGGGCCGATCACCTGGTCGTTCTGTATGAGCAGACGCTTGGTCCGAAGCCAATGTTCCTTACCGTAGGGCATCGGCCTTGCAATGAACAGTTCTTCCACCTGAACTGGAAGGTCGATGGGTTGCCAGTTCAGTTTTGACAATTCCGTGTTTCGAATGAGAAACTGAAAGAATGGTTTTGAAAAAACTTGTCTTCCTACCAACAACGGACAATCCAAGGGAGTGAATTTTTCGACCAGATAGACCTTGTGCAACACATCGGACAGAAAATGGAAATAGTTGATGCCCATGCTTCCGTCAAAGAGAATGGCGCGCTTCAATTTTGTCCTTCTGCCGAACAGTTTGGCCTTCAGAACAGGTAGGGGGGAAGGGAGATTATTTCGAGTGCGGATGCTGGCTCCGATAATGGTCCTCAGTCCATCCACCGCGTAAGCATATTGTGGTTCGACCGTGGCGTTCGTAGCGCGAACGACCAACTCGTTGTGGAACCACTTGTTGTTGTGGTATCTCACTGCTTCATTCACCCGTTCGTCCTCGAAATCGGTGGGAAAATGTTCAAATGGCTTGATTTCGATGCGGTGCAGCACATCGTAGCCGTCATCTTCGATCTTCCAGAACGCTGATTTTATCTGTTGATTGAGACCCATGCCGTTAATTCCGTTCAAAGAAAGAACATTCGTGGGTTTGTAGCGCCATCACAATTCGATCCCGGTAAAGTTGCGCGAACGCCCGACATCGTTAAATTCGACCATGCCAATCGCTTCGGTCATGCAGGTGCTGATTATGTTCGCCTTTCCGGTGATCGTGCTGGAAACCGTGAAGCGCAACAAGATGGCCGGCATGATCGGTCCGGTCATTCTCTGCTATGCGTTGGGGCTGATCGTGGGCAATCTGCCCGAATCCCCTGTCAATGTCGGATTGAGCCAGAGTGTGGCCGAGGTGGCGGTACCGCTCGCCATTTCGCTCATGTTGCTTTCCACCCGTTTTGTGGCGTGGCTCAAGTATGCAAAACGCACGGCCTTCGCGTTCTTTCTAGGGGTGGTGGGGGTGCTGATGGCCGCGTTGGTGTCGAGCGCGGTGTTCCATTACAAGGGTATCGATGTCACCGACATGTGGAAGGTTTCGGGCATGATGGTGGGTGTTTACATAGGTGGAACGCCCAATATGGCGGCCATCGGCACCATGCTCGGTGTGCCGAACGAGACCTTCATTGTGATGAACGCCTGCGATCTGGTCCTTAGCGGCATCTACTTGGCGCTGTTGCTCACGGTGGCGCAGCGGTTTGCCCTCCAGTTCCTGCCTTCATTCGTTCGGATCGAGGGGAACGACCGCGATGAAACGTTCCATTATCAACGTTACCAGCAGATGGCGAGCAAAACCAGGGTGGGCGTTTCATTGACCCTTGCGTTGCTGTTGGCCGTTGCAATTGTGGGAGTAAGCATCGGTTTCTCGTTCCTTGTTGCGGGCAAGATCACCGCGCCCAACGTCATGCTCGGGGTTACAACGCTGAGTATTGCCGCCTCGTTCGTGCGCAAGATCCGGTTTTTGCCCCGCACCTACGAATTCGGTGAATACTTCCTACTCGTGTTCTGCCTGGGCATCGGGTCCATTTCGAACATGGGCCAACTCCTACAGGGCAGTTCCAGCCTACTGCTTTTCATGACCTGCATACTGGTGCTCTCGATCACATTCCATTTTCTGTTGGCGAGGCTCTTCAAGGTGGATGCCGATACGATGCTCATCACCTCCGTGGCGGGGATCTTCGGGCCTGCGTTCATCGGTCCGGTTGCAAGTGTTCTCAAGAACAAGGACATCGTGGTCGGTGGATTGACCACCGGGCTGGTGGGCTATGCAATTGCCAATTTTCTGGGCTTCGGAATGGCCCATCTCATGCACTGGTTGTTCTACTGAACTTCCGGTCTCATTGATTTTTTCTAGGGTCGCAATCAAGAATTGATCGGAAACGGTGCTCAATGTCCTGGCAGGATTGCTTTTTCCATAGGGAGTTAAATGTAAATTCGCCCACCATGACCGAAGCGAACGTTTACGACATCTGCATAGTGGGAGGTGGCATTGTGGGTGCGGCCACTGCCTACAGTTTCCAACAGGCCTATCCTCAGTTGAAAGTACTCCTCATAGAGAAGGAGGATCGCCCCGCACCGCACCAAACGGGGCATAATTCGGGCGTGATCCATTCGGGCATCTACTACAAACCCGGTTCGCTCAAGGCAAAGAACTGCGTGAAAGGCAAGGACCAACTCATCGAGTTTGCGAAGCAACACGGCATTAAGCACGATATATGCGGAAAGATCATTGTTGCCACCGATCCAAGCGAGTTTCCGCACATGGAGAAGGTGTTCAACAACGGCATGGCCAATGGGCTGACCGCTAACCGATGGATCAATGCGCAGGAGATTAGGGAGATAGAGCCGCATTGCACGGGCATCAAAGGTATCTGGGTGCCTTATACCGGCATCATCGATTTTGTGGGAGCGACAGCCAAGATGTTAGAGATAACCGGATCGGTGAATGCGCAGAGCAAGGTGGTTTTTAATGAGGAGGTGCTTTCGTATACGGACGATGGCGGAGTGAAGAATATCAGAACAAGCAAGGCAGCCTACCGCGCAAGGTTCATGGTCTTTTGCGGAGGATTGCAGGCCGACAGGCTGGCAAGCAAGGACGGAGTGAAACTCGACATGGCCATAGTCGGTTTCCGTGGCGACTACTACGAACTGGCCGAAAGCGCCAAGCATAAGGTGCGCAATCTCATCTATCCCGTTCCTAATCCAGAGTTTCCGTTCCTAGGCGTTCATTTCACACGGATGACCGATGGCAGCGTGGAATGCGGCCCCAATGCCGTTTTCACTTTCAAACGCGAAGGCTACGGCAAGATGGACTTCAACCTGCGCGACACGGCCGAAGCATTATCCTTCAAAGGAACTTGGAGCTTGCTGTTCAAGCATTTCGGCTTTGCTTACAATGAATATCGCAGGGCATTCTCCAAGCGATTGTTCCTTCAAACGCTTCAGCGGTTGATTCCCGACCTGACCATGCACGACATTGAACCCGGAAGGGCTGGTGTGCGCGCCATGGCGTTGGGGCTTGACGGAGAAACGATTGATGATTTCAGGATTGAGCAGAAAGGCAATTCGCTACACGTGCTCAATGCGCCCAGTCCGGCAGCCACGGCCAGCCTTGCCATAGGCGATCAGATTAGGGAAATGGCAGAAGATAGGTTCGGCCTTCGCGACCGTACTTAATCCGTGATCCGATACTTATCGGTGAACGTGTCCCACTTGATGATGAATTGCTCCATGATCTCGTCAATGTTCTTGAGCAGAATCGGGTCGGGCGTGTTCAGGTTCTTGAAATAATCCTTCTGAAAATTGTTCAGTTTATAACGGTGAAACACTGCCCGGCTCATGGCATAGTGCGTGTTCTTCGAAGGGTAATTCAGCTTTTTGAAAAGCGCATTGGTATTGTCAATGGCCGACCGGATGGCAGTGGTGTCAATGGCATAAATGGCAGCCAACTTGGCCAGGGTCAATTCGCGGATGCGTTCTTCCTGACCTTCAAAGAAGTAATCATCTAGCAAAAGGTAATTTCCCGTGATAACGATCATCAGAAATTCATCCTGATTTTCAGGGTCAACGTTTGCCTTCGAAACCAAATTGAGGTCGTTGTTCAGCAGTTCGGCAACTTCGGAAAAACTTGAATCAACTGCGTTGAAGATGATGTTGACGAAAAGTTCGGCTACCTTCTCTTCTGCTACTTTCTTCTTGAAAATGGTGCTAATGCCAAAGGCCATCTATAAGCTTAACTGGGTTTAAGCAAAGTTATGGTGGTGTTAAGGCCGATCAAAGTGCGAAAACCGTACTTGTTAACAGCGTTATTCACATAAAGGGAAAAAAAGAGCCCCGATTTTTCGGGGCTCCCAACCGATGTCCATGATAACTCGATCAACCAATAAACCAAGTAAAACGACAAGCATTCTGCGTACCATTTCAACCATCGGTTATTCTACTAAACCCCCGACACAAGGGTTTTGTTCAGAAGGAACGTGGCACAGCCCGAGATATTGTTGTTAAAAAATGCAAAAGGCCCCAGAACCATTCAGGTCTGAGGCCTTTAAGAAGTGGGTCCGACAGGTTATTGCTTGATGAAATGAGCAGTGCTCACTTCGTTACCAAGCATTTTCAAAGTATAGACCCCTGCAGGTATGGCACTCACATCCATCGTGTTTTGACCTTTACGAACGCTATTTGAAAGCACCACGCGTCCGGTAGCGTCCACTACTTCAACCAGCCCGTTCTCTTCTGATCGGAAATTGAGTTCGCTGTTGGTCGGATTGGGGTAAACGGAGATGGCGTCCCTGCTCATTTCAGATATTCCTGAAGGAAGGGCTTCGCAATTGTTCGTTTCGCCACTGCACACCAGATCTGCCAAGAAATCGCGCATAAAGTCGAGAGCATCCTGATCGATAGGAGAAAAGTATCCTACGTGATTGGCCACACCAGGGTAGCTTAGCAGTTCATTTGTCAGACCAAGGTTGGTGGCCCTTATATGGATGTCTGCACTTCCAGAAGCGATAAGCCCAGTTGGAATTCCGAATACCGACACCTCTTGAGTGAGGTAAGGAACGGTGCCGTCAAGTTCCTCATGAATGCTTCCAATGGCTGGGTCGCCAGCTTCTATCCACGAAGAATCGCCAATGGCACCGCTGAAACTCATGACACCCAATGGATCGCTGGTGTAATTAGGCGTGCCGCTGTTTCCTTCAATTCCTCCCAGTCCAGCAGTGTCGCTTGCGGTTAAATATGAAGGCGTTTCTTCAACCCTGTCTAAATAAGCAGCATGAATGGCTGCGATGGCACCTGCCGAAATTCCACTGGCAATGATGCGTTCGCAATCGATCCCGTACGGGTTTCCGTCTTCGCTTGCGGTCTTTTTCAAATATCGGATGGCCGCTTTCATGTCGTGTGCACCACGGAGTACCGCAAGCGTGGTGGTCCGTTGGTTAGGCGAAAAAAGACCGACACGGTAATCGGGTGCCACGGCCACGTAGCCCAGCTTGGCAAGAATGTTACAGAGGAATGCCACATCGGCCCTGCTGCCAGCGACAAACGACCCCCCGAATGCCACCAGCACCACGGCACGATCGGTCTCGGTGTCGCCAATGGGTTCATAAATGTCCATCTTCAATGCAGTTGGGCCACCACCCACCGCGTTGTTGCTTCCGAAGGTGACAGCGCTGGTCACGTCAACCTGCGAGAATTTCGTGTAGTTCGTGTAGCGCCCATCAACGCAGTCGGATTGGGCAAAGCTCTGGCCAGCAATGAAAAGGCTCAGAAGACAAAGAGTAAAAAGTTGTTTCATGTGTTAAGATTAAAGTTTCGTTAAAGAGAGGTTAAAAGTAATCTATTCGCGATGTAAAAATCGTACTCCATCTGACGGAAGACAGGTTTGAAATGTGGGAGAAAAACCGAAATGTGCATTGTAAACATGCTCAAGTTCTGCTGAGTTCTGCTCAACCTCTGCCGCATCCACCAACGCAATGCAGCAACCACCGAACCCGGCCCCTGTCATGCGGGCACCTGCACAGGCATCCTTTTGCGATAGGAAATCTACAACGAGGTCGAGTTCTGAGCACGAAACCTCAAAATCATCGCGTAACGAAACGTGCGACTGCGACATCAGCTTTCCGAGGGCCGCCAGGTCGTTCGCCCTCAATGCCTCGGCCGACAGAATGACGCGCTGCTGTTCGGTGATGGCGTGTCGTGTCCGTTTTCGGAGAATGGGGTCGGATATGAGCAGGAGGTCGTCCATCGTGGCTTCCACCAAATGGTTGATCGGGTGTTGCTTCGCGATGATGCGCAGGGCTTCGTCACATTCGTGTCTGCGTTGATTGTAGGCGCTTTCGGCCAAGGTTCTTGGTCTGTTTGTGTTGATGATGAGCAGGGCTTGATCTCCAAGATATAGCGGCACAAACTCATGTTCCAAGGTTCCGCAGTTTAGCAGCATGGCGTGGTTTTTCCTTCCGTTCGCAACCGCAAATTGGTCCATGATGCCGCAATTGACTCCAATAAAGTGATTCTCGATCTGCTGGCAGTTCAATGCCATTTCAATTCGGTCCGGTTCCAATTCTGTGCTCAGAAAGTGGAAAAGGTAATAGTTCAGCACTTCCAATGCGGCAGAAGATGATAGTCCCGATGCCCTCGGAAGGTCACTATCAAAAAGAATGTCGCAGCCTTTTATGTCACTGGAACGCGATTTCAGGTTCAGGATCACGCCCAATACAAAATCGCTCCAATGCCCAGTTTTCGAATCTGGAAGATCGTTCAGGTCAAATTCGGTGATACCTTCAAAATCCGTGGAATGGATTCTAAGCACATTCGAATCATTCGATCTGCAAATGGCAGTTATTCCCAAAGAAATGGCGGTAGGCATCACCGATCCTCCCAAATAGTCGATGTGTTCACCGATTAGATTCACCCGGCCTGGACAGAAAAATCGCTTCAGATCATCGGAATAACCGAAAATGGATCGGAATTTTTGGTCGAGCATATTCATTGGTGCCGAAAATTAAGCTTTGTTCCCCGACAGAATAAAATGAAGTGGCTAACTTTACAACAGACAGAAGCACGATAGATAATGTCAAAACTGGAACAGTTGTTCAGCGATTACGGTCAAAGTCATCAGAACCCGACCAACCAATTGATCCATTCGATCTTTGTTCCGCTTATCTTTTTAAGTTCCATCGGCATACTTTGGGACGTGAAATTGGGAATTGAACTGAGCTTTTTGAACGGGGAAATCCTGAATGCCGCCATGGTGGTATCGTTGATCATCTACGCTTACTATTTCGCACTTTCTTTCAGCATTTCGCTAGGTATTCTTATCGTTATCGTCTCTGGACTGATGGCCTGCTATCTTTATAATGGCGCGGTCAGCATCTGGATGATCTCACTCGGTGTATTTGTAATATCTTGGGCATTCCAATTCTGGGGGCACAAGATCGAAGGCAAGAAACCATCCTTTTTCAAGGACCTCGAATTCTTTCTGGTCGGCCCCATGTGGGTGTTGGCCAAATTCTATACTAAACTCGGTATCAAATATTGAACATGGAAGCAGTTCTCGACAAGCCAGCCACTGGCACCGCCTATTCAGCTATCGTTAAAAAACAGAAGGATTACTTCTGGACACACGCCACCAAGCCGATCGAATTCAGAAAGGAACAATTACGCAAACTCAAGGCCGCCTTTGCCAAGCACGAAAACGCGCTGCTTGATGCCTTGAAAAAAGATCTGAATAAGCCGAAACAGGAGGCTTTTACAACGGAAATTGGCGTCACCGTGGCCGAGATTGATCACTATCTGCGCCATTTGGAGGATTGGATGGAGCCTGAGCGCGTTCCAACTCCGCTGTTCTTCCAACCCGGTTCGTCCATGATCATGCCCGAGCCTTTCGGTGTGGCCCTCATCATCGCTCCATGGAACTATCCGGTAAAGAACCTTTTCGGCCCGCTGTTGGGCGCCATTGCCGCTGGCAACACCGTTGTTGTGAAACCATCAGAAATTTCCCCGACCTGCAGCAAGGTCATCAGTGACATGATCAAGGACACGTTCAGTCCCGAGTATGTGGTGAGCATTGAAGGCGGTGTGGCAGAAACTTCTGAGTTGTTGAAAGAGCGTTTCGATTACCTGCTGTTCACCGGAGGAACCGAGATAGGCCGCATCGTGTATCAGGCTGCCGCCAAACACCTTACTCCGGTTACGTTGGAATTGGGCGGAAAAAGCCCATGCATCATCGATACCAACATCAACATGGATGTGGCCGCCAAGCGATTGGTCTGGGGCAAGTTTCAGAATGCCGGACAGACCTGC
>CAMCFW010000036.1 GCA_945874195.1 Chryseobacterium gleum | reverse complement strand
GGTCCAGTATCAGATTCACTAATGATATGTAGGGCACTTTGATCAAACTTCGTGCGATCCGAATTGAAAGAGCATTCGCCTTGTAGCACACCACTTGCGGCACTTTCAGCAGCGCGGTTTCCAACGTTGCCGTTCCCGATGCCACCAACGCTGCCCTCGACCGCGAAAGCAGGGCATAGGTTCCTTCGTCTGAAAGTGTCGCCCTGCTAAGCTTGAATGTCTTTGTATAGAACGGAACGTCTATTCCAGATGCCTTACCGATCACGAATTCATATTCAGGAAATCGTTCCTGCGCCTTCAACATTTCGGGCAGAATGTGTGTGATCTCCTGTTTTCGAGAACCAGGCAATAGCGCGATCACATTCTCCGTCCTCACATCTGACATCTGGCGTCTCGCGTTCAACTCATCGATCAACGGATGACCCACAAAATCGACCTGCATGCCGCGCTTTGCGAAGAATTCCTTCTCGAATGGAAGAATGACCATCAATCGGTCAATGTTCCGTTTCATCTGCTTGACGCGACCTTCCTTCCACGCCCAAACCTGAGGCGATATGTAGTAGAACACGTGTATGCCTCGTTCCTTGGCCCATTTGGCCATGCGTAGGTTGAAGCCGGGATAATCGATGAGGATGATGGCATCTGGCTTGTTTTCAGTCAAAGCCTGTTTACAGATCCGGAAGTTTTCACGCACTGTTGCAAGATTCTGAACCACCTCCAGAAACCCCATGAAATTGAGTTTGTCCAACCCACGGATAACCTTCATTCCGGCCGCTTCCAACCGTTCGCCACCAAAACCTTCGAACCGGGCCTGTGGAGAAAGAGCTTTGATGGCTTTCAGAAGATTTGCCCCGTGCATATCGCCCGAAGCTTCGCCTGCTATGACGAAAAACTTCATAGAACGAATTTTAAAATCACGATAACTAGACCGTATAGGAAAGTGGCGGTGATCACTCCTCGGGCCGAAACGTCCAGTTTCATCCGGTAGAAAACGAAGAACGCACCGAGATTGCCCAACAGTCCGATGGATAGTAGGCCGGGAAGATTGGTGCTCTCGATCATTAACTTATAAAAGGCATATAGGCTTATTTGCCCAAAACTGACCAGCCAGAATCCCAGAATGACGATCATCGGAGCGATAAGTCCAATGATCAAACCTAATATGGTGCTGTCCTTATTCATTTCCCTTATCTCTTGTCCCTTATCTCTTGTCCCTTGTCTCTTAAACCAGATCCCAATTGTTAAGTCGGGGCATGGCGTGGTGGGCCGTTAGGTCGAACTGAACTGGAACGGCTGAAACATATCCGTTATTGAGTGCCCAAACATCCGTGTCCTCGCCCTTGTCGTAGTTGGCAAACGCACCCGTCAACCAATAATATTTCCGATTGTGCGGATCAAGCCGCTCGTCAAATTCCTCTTCCCATTTCGCATTGGCCTGCCGGCAGATCTTCACGCCTTTTATCTTGTCCAACGGCAGGTCGGGAATATTCACATTCAGCAGCGTTCCGGTCGGCATCCCGAAATGAAGCATGTTGCGAATGATCATTTTCACAAAATGCTTCGATGCCGTGAAGTCCGCATCCATCGCATAATTCAAAAGCGAAAATCCAACGGACGGAATACCCTCGATAGCACCTTCCATCGCAGCCGACATGGTGCCGCTATAGATCACATTGATGGAATGGTTCGCTCCATGATTGATTCCCGAGATCACCAGATCGGGCTTGCGGTGCAGGATCTTGTCAATGGCGATCTTCACGCAATCCACTGGGGTTCCGCTGCATTGATAACCAAGGCTTTCTCCATGATATTCCACCTTGTCCAAACGCAACGGTTTGTTCAACGTGATGGCGTGTCCCATCCCACTTTGCGGACTGTCTGGCGCCACCACTACCACTTCGGCCAATTCCTGCGCGGCAGCCACCATGGCCTGAATGCCTGGTGCAGTTATCCCATCATCATTCACGGCAAGTATCAGCGGTCGTTTCTTAGGCATCTTCCATTAATTTGAGGCAAAGGTAAGCGCTTGATGCCGTTGTTAGGGTTTGTTGGATCATGCCCATTCGTATGGGTCTACTGCCAAATTTTCCGATTCGCACTGAATTTTTAACAGACCCGACCGCACAATCATGTCAATAAGTGGTTATAGCTTTGTCGTGTGTCAGGTGGTATGACATTTGACAACCGAAACGCAACTAAAAAAAGAAAGTCATGTTTGGATTTGATCCTGTTCTATTAGGTCTGGTGATCGTGTTTGCCATCATCGGGTTTTTGGTCAGCAGACGCCTGAAGTCTGTATTTGAAGAATATTCTAAAATGCCCTTGAGTTCTGGAATGACAGGAGCGCAGGTGGCCGAGAAGATGCTTCGCGATAATAACATCTATGATGTGAAGATTGAAAGTGTTCCCGGCAAACTCACCGACCACTACAACCCGGCCAACAAGACCGTCAACCTCAGCCCCGAGGTCTATTCTGGTCGAAGCGTTTCGGCTGCTGCCGTTGCCGCCCACGAATGTGGACACGCGGTGCAACATGCCGTGGAATACCCGTGGTTGCAAATGCGATCGCAGTTGGTGCCCATTGTCAACTTCAGTTCAAGGGCTTTGAATTTCGTTTACATCGCCATGATCTTTCTGGCATTCTTCTCGGGCCTTTATGCGCAGATGTTGTTGTTGATCATCATTTTTCAAACCGCCATCACGCTGTTCTCTGTCATTACATTGCCGGTGGAAATGGACGCCAGCAATCGCGCCCTCGCTTGGCTCAACCAGAGTGGCCTCACCCGGGGTGCCGAACACGAAGGCGCAAAGACCGCCCTCAACTGGGCCGGACGCACCTACATCGTTGCTGCTTTGGCCTCGCTCACCACACTCCTCTATTATATAATGAGGTACATGGGAAGCAGGGATTGATTCCACAGACATACCAAAAACAAACGGCCCAGCGATATTCGCTGGGCCGTTCTTGTTTTTAAGTACACGCTGCACTTATTCTGTGGAGACCACCTTTACGTTATCGTCAAACACACGGTCCACTAAGAGCCTACGCGGATCGATGGCCGCCTTGGCCGGAATCGTGTCCAACGTGAATGTAAAGGTCATTTCGGGCCGATCGATCTTCACCCGCTTCTGGTAGATGAGCTTCTTCTCTTCGCCATCAAGCACACCGATGTCCACCCAATCATTCATTTGGAATATGGACTCGTTGCCCATGGTATCGGCTCGCATCTTCACCGATTCTACCTTCATGGTCAGTTCATATTTGCCACTGTCCAATTTCTTATAGGTCGCTTCTTTCACGCGGTTGTCATAAAGTGTTATCTCCTTGAACCAATCGTTGATGAGGTATTTCAACGAATCGGGCACTTGTGGCTCCAAATGTTTTAGAAAATCGAGCGAAGTGGAATAGGGCGGCCCCACATGCTTGAACTCATCCAAATAGTTGCGCATGGCCAGATTCACCTTCGCTTCGCCAATGTAGTCCTGCAAGGCAAACAGAATGAGGCTACCTTTTCCGTAATGGATATGACCTTGATTCTCCACCTTATAGAGCGGAACTTCCTTGTCTACCTCTTGGCTTCGCCCACCTAGGTAACGGTCGTGGTTATACTTCAGGAATTCGCGCATCTTCATAGGGTCGTCATTCGTCTTTTTCATGGTCATGAGCGATGAATACTCAGCAAAACTCTCGCTCATCATGGTGCCGCCCTGCATGTTGGCACCAACTACTTGATGAGCCCACCACTGATGTGCCATTTCGTGCGCGATCACCGCATCGATGATGTTGTTGCCATCTTCATCTTCCAAATTGGTCACAAAGCCTATGGCTTCCGAATAGGGCATGGTGCCGGGAAAAGCTTGCGCAAACGAAGCATAGCGCGGGAACTCAATGATGCGGCACTGCTTATGATAGTAGGGCCCGAAATGCTCAGTATAGTAAGCCAACGACCGTTCCATGGCGGCCAGCATCATCTCCACATTCATCGGATGTTTGGCATCGTAATACACTTCCAGGTCCACACCGTTCCATTTCTTCCGGGCCACTTCAAAACGTGCCGATATGAACGAGTAGAAGTTCTGTGAAGGATGATCGAGTTTGTAGTGGAAATGGTTCCGTCCGTTCTCTTTCCATTCTTTTATCAGTGTTCCGGGAGAGATGGCGATCTGATCGGCAGAAGTTGAAATGATGGTCTCAACCATCACAAGGTCGGCTCTTCCGTTTGTCAGATAATTGATGTCGCAGGCACGGCCACAGGGCTGCTCCAATTGGGGCATGCGGTCTTTTTGCGGAAGACCATGTTTTTTGCGCACGTTCTTGTCGCTCAGTTCGTTGTTTGGGTCGTAGCCAAGTGAAGGCAGTATCTGGAAATTATTGAGGAAGGTTCCGTTGGCAATCACACTCGTGTTGCTCACCTCATTCTCAAATCCGTTCGGTACATAAGAAGTTTCGATGTGCGCCAAGAGCGAATCGCCCGGTTTCATGGCCGGACTCAGCTTATAGATCCTCCATCCCATTTCCTCGTCATCAGAAAGCAGGCTAGCAGTGGCCATCTCAAACTTCGGATGCCAGTTTTTGTCGTAGTTGAGGTGAAGCGAGTCGATCGTCACATCGGTCTCGTTCTTCAACCACACATCAGCCTTCACAAACACCGAACGGTCTTCAGGATGAATGGCGATGTTGTATTTCACATCTTTCATCTTCGGCAGCGCCACATTTTCATACTTCTTGTATTTCTTTTCAAACGCTGCGGTCAGCTCTTCCAACTCATCGCTGGTCTCGTAAGGGTTGAGCACCTTGGTGTTGTAATACACGAATCCGGCAACGGCAACGAATGCTACAACCAAACTCAGCGTAAACGCCTTGGCGCCACGGCTCATCTTATTGCTGGCGTGCATAAGCCGCTCTTTGAACGAACTGACCGTTCCGCGCGACCACAACATGGCGGCCACCATGATGCAGATGAGCGAGAACAGGAACCAATAGAAATTGAACCACAGACGACCGCTCATTCCAGGACCGAATCCGTTCATGTCAGAATACATGATGGACGGCCCCGAACCGATGGCCAGCATGTTGGTCTCGAGGTCGAGTGCCAGCATGACCAAACTCCAGAGGAAGATGACCAGAATGGACACGAAATAACCCACATACTTGTTGTTCAGCACCACTTGTATCATGATCATCACACCGCTCCAAACGGCATAGAGTGGGAAGGTGGACAGCCAGAGATCGGTCAGATACACGTTCAGTTCGATGCGCGTGTAGCCTTTTGCCAGTTGGTAAAGCACGGCACAGACAACAAAGAAGATCTGCAACAACGATGTAAGCGTAATGAGCGAAAGCACCTTGGCTGCAAGCGAAATGGCCGAAGCGTGGGGCGTGGCATCCACCACTTCGTTGATCTTCGAATCGCGGTCGCGCCAAACCAGTTCGCCACTGAAGAACACCAGAATGATGATGACGAAGATGTTGGACGCGCCCGAGATCACATCGATCATCTTATAGGTGAGCGGATACGATTGCAGCCCATAATATTCGAAACCACCAGCAAGATTGGCTAGCAGAATGATGACGCTGAAAAGAAACAGAACCTTGAAGGTGACGCTTTTGGCAATGCTCAGAAAGTTGGTGTAGAAAAAGCTCTTGAACTGTGCCCAGGTGCTGCCCGAGCCGAACACCGATTGCACCGTTGGTTTTGCTCTCAGCGCTTGGTTTTCACGTTTAGATTCCTTGTCCGCCTTCACCTTACTGTTCTTTTCCTGAAAAGAGAAACTGAAGTAGGAAAGCGCCAGAATAAGGGCGCCAACCCCGATCCAAATGAGTCGGTTCAGAAGCAGAATGCCCGTAAAGCCGGGGCTCAACGTATTCTTCTCAATGGGCGTGTAATACTTGGCGGCCAACCCATATGCACGGATGCCAAAAGTGTCGGTCAGCGCCCCGAGCGTTTCGTTGTCAATATCGGACATCAGTGTGCCTGCCACAATGTAGCCGATGATGATGACCAGCGCGCCCACGAACGAAACCACTGTGCTCTTCCACTTGTTGGCCAAAGCGAACACGATGGCACCCGCAAAGAACATGTTCGGAAGAATGAACAGGAAGTAATTGTTAACGAAGGTTTCAAGGTAGAATGGCCCGAAACGGTCGGCATCAACCCACTGAAAAGCAGGGCCGAGTATTGAACCTAGAAATACACCCAAAAAAACTCCCAGCATCGGAATGGTTGACAGAACTAGTGCCGCAAAAAATCTTCCGAAGAAATAACCGCCCTTGCTCAATGGGGTGCTGAATAGGATCTCGTTGAACTGCGCGTTGTGGTCTTTCAGCGCAGCGGTGTTGAAATAGGCCGTGGCCATAAGCAGTCCGAAAATGGTCATGATGACCGTGAACTGCGTGATGACGTGCGGGGCATTCTTGAACACATTGCCCACCGAACCACCTATCACGATGTTGTCGCTGGCAGTGGCCCCGAAAACCATCAGAGCCATCAGACTTAGAAAAATATAGAGCATGGGTTGCCGCAGGGCATACCTCAACTCGGCCAAAAAGAAATCTTTGAACATGAAGGATGTGTTTTTAGTGGATCAGACCAGAACGTTGGCCGTGTTTATCTTCGAGAAGAACACATCTTCCAAGTTCGGTTTCACCGGCTCGAAACCGTTCTGCGGGTCGTTTTGGCTGAACACATGGATGAAAGGTTTTCCGCCCACCATCTTGTTCGATATCACCGAATAATCGGCTGCGTATTGTTCAAGTTCCTCGCGTTCCACCACTTTCTGATACACTTTGCCGTCCAGTTCGTCAATGGCCGCTTGCGGAGCACCATGGAACACCAACTTGCCCCCGTTCATGATGGCCATTTTGGTGCACAGTTCGCGCACGTCATCCACAATGTGGGTGCTTAGGATCACGATCACGTCCTTGCCCACATCGGCCAGCAGGTTGTAAAAGCGGTTGCGTTCGCCCGGGTCCAGTCCGGCCGTGGGTTCGTCCACAATGATCAACCTCGGACTGCCTATCAATGCCTGTGCGATGCCAACGCGTTGCTTCATGCCGCCCGAAAAACCTTTTACGCTCTTCTTGCGGTCGTTATAGAGATTCACCTTCTCTAGTAGATAGCCCACCAGTTCCTTGCGTTCAGACGACTTCGTAATGCCTTTCAGAATGGCAATGTGGTCGAGCAGTTGTTCGGCCGTTATCTTCGGATACACTCCGAACTCCTGAGGCAGATAGCCCAACACTTTTCGAAGTTCGTGCGGTTCTTTGAAAATGTTGATATCGTTCAGCGTGGCAGCTCCCGAATCGGCTTCCTGCAAGGTGGCCAAGGTGCGCATCAGCGATGATTTGCCCGCCCCGTTCGGCCCCAAAAGCCCGAACATGCCGTTCTCAATTTCAATGGAAACGTTGTCCAATGCCTTCACCCCGTTGGGGTAGGTCTTCGATAGATCTTGGATGATCAGTTTGTTCATGTGCCGATGGTCTGTTGGTTGATGGTTGGTCTTTCAAAGGAACAAATCTATTCCACCACGCCAACACTGCCGCGAGCGAAATGGTAAGGAGTGTTAAAAGATCTCGTTTGAAAATGGAAGGGCGACATCGAATGATGCCGTCCTTTTGCATGCCCTTTCCGGTCACTCGCGTCTACTCTTTCAGCACCATATCGATGCACATGACAGCCGCAACAATGAGGATGCGAATCGGATTATCGGCCGCCACCTTGTCATCGATGTTCAGCACATAATTGTCTGCACTGGTAAAAAGTTCTTGGCCTAGGCCCGCCCATTGTTTGCTGACGTGGGCAAACTCAATTTCGTTGCGGACAAACTTGAAATCCCAGCTTGTCCACTTGCCCTTCAGTGTGCATAGCACCCTCTCTTCGTTGTCTATCACGTCAAACTTTCCACCTATGGAAAAGAACTTCTGCTTGAATTTTCCGATGGGGCGATCATCCTCATCAAACACCTGAACGGTGGAGATGAAGACCGAGACCCCTCGCTTGATGCTCAGCACCCTTTCGCCAGTAGGCGTTTTGATCTCGATGTGAAAAGGCGTCATCCGCTTGTAGTCGGTAAAGCGCAGGATCTTGGTGAAGATGCCCATCTTCTCTTCGCGGCAGCTGAGGATGATCTGCTTCGAAACCGGGTCATAGACATCGTAGTTGTTGGCTGCTTTGAATATGCTGATATGCTCTTTTACAAGGAATAGGTTTCTGCTAAGGGTTGAATTCATTTATGGGGGTTGGTTAAATGTTGATGGTTCAAGATTTGAAAAGTAGGGAATTCTAACAATCACTCACACGCTTCTCAAGGCGCAAGTAACATCTCCGGTCACCCATCGCTCATCACTCAAATAGCTAAAAGATCTTCTCGGGATTCAGAATCCCTTTTGGGTCGAACACCTGTTTTATTCCGCGCATCAGATCAAGGTTCTTTTCGGCCATGGCCAAATGCATATAAGGTCGCTTCGCGATGCCAATTCCGTGCTCGCCCGAAAGCGTTCCGCCCAAGGCCACCACAGCCTTGAAGATGTCGGCAATCCCTTCATTCACCTCGTTGTCCCAATAAGCGTCCGCCAATTGTTCCTTCATGATGTTAACATGCAGGTTCCCATCGCCCACATGGCCGTAGCACACCGACCTGAACCCGATGCGGTCGCCAATTTCCTTGATGGCCGTCACCAATTTGGGCAGGTTGCCGCGTGGCACCACCACGTCCTCGCTCTTAGTGAGGGAATAGGAGTTGACGCCTGGCGAAACATTCCTACGCAAGCGCCACAGTCCGTCTTTTTCCTCAGCGCTCTGTGCAAAGTAAACTTCGCCCGTTTCGTAGTTTTCAAGAACAGCCACAATGGCCTCGGCCTCGGCCATCAGCACCTCCTCGTCATTCCCGTCAAGTTCAATGATAAGGTGTGCATGTATGTGGTCGGGCAGATCGATGGAAACGGGTTTGCTCAGCACCTCGTCCACATACTTCATGGCCAGCACAATGGCATCGCGCTCCATGAACTCCATTCCCGAAGGAGTAAGCCCGGCCTTATAAATGCCCGAAATGGCGCGGCATGCCTCTTCCGAATTGGTGAAAGGGACCAGCAACGTCACGTCCTTTTTGGGCAATGGGCGCAGTTTGAACACTATTCTGGTGATGATGCCCAAGGTGCCTTCGCTGCCACACATCAACTGCGTGAGGTTGTATCCGGTCGAGTTCTTAAGCACGTTGGCCGCGGTCCAGATCAGTTCTCCGGTGGGAAGGGCAACTTGCATGTTCAGCACATAATCGCGCGTCACGCCATACTTCACCGCCTTCGGTCCACCCGCATTCTCGGCCAGATTGCCGCCCAAAAAGCAGGTTCCTCTGCTGCTAGGGTCGGGCGGATAGAACAGCCCCTTCTCCTTCACAGCATTCTGAAAAACCTCCGTTATCACTCCGGGTTCTACCGTGGCCTGTAAGTTCAGTTCGTCAATATCGATGATGCGATTGAAGCGTTTCATGGCCACCACCACACCACCTTTCAGTGGAAGTGCTCCACCGCTAAGTCCGGTTCCGCCTCCACGTGGCGTCACAGGAATGCCATGTTCGTTGCATAGCTTGAGGATGGCCGCAACCTCTTCGCCCGTGTTAGGCATCAGCACCACCTGCGGCATGAAAACGTGATCTTCCGTTTCATCCGAAGCATGGGTCTTCAGGGTTTCCGCATCCACAAAAGTGTTTTCTGCACCCACCAGCCTGCTCAGTTGGGCAAGTACTTCGGGCGTCACCGTACCGTAAGTCATGTAATGTTTAGATTTGATCGACCGGACACAAAACTAAAGTCGATATGAGCCAGCATCGAATAGCCGCTACCATAGTTATACTCATCATTTTCAACAGTCTGGGCATTTTGTGCCCATTGCATGCCACGGCCCAATCGACCCTCAACTTAGAGGACATTTGGCTGAACGGTACCTATCGGGATGAAGGAGTTTATGGCATCCGTTCGCTGAACGATGGGAAACATTACACCACATTGCAGAACGGAAACGTGGTGAAATACAGCTACGTGACGGGCGATTCGGTTGAAACGGTCGTCACAGGTGCCGGCCTGAAATGGAAAGACAATGAACTGAAGGTCGAGGAATATGCGTTCAATCCGAACGAAACAAGAGTGTTGTTGGGCACAGAAAAGATCCCGCTATACAGACACTCATCCAGCTATGTGTTTTATGCCTTCGACCGCAGCGATGGCAAACTGAGGCAGATAGCAGATGGAAAGCACGTCTTTCACGCCACTTTCTCGCCCGTTTCCGATCAGGTGGCGTATGTTTTCGAGAACAACCTTTATGTGGAAGACCTCAACGCGAAGACCACAACGCAATTGACCACCACGGGGACGAAGAACGAACTGATTTTTGGCATGAGCGATTGGGTGTATGAAGAGGAATTTGCCTTCACCAAGGCTTTCGAGTGGTCGCCAGATGGGCGGTTCATTGCCTTTTATGAGTTCAACGAAAAGGATGTGAAGGAATTTTCGATGACCCGTTATGCGAACAGTCTTTATCCGACAGAAGAACGTTTCAAGTATCCGAAGGCCGGAGAGGACAATTCGAAAGTGAGCATTCACATCTATCACCTCGAACGGAAACTGACCACAAAGGTTGATATGGGCGATGCCAGAGACGGCTACATTCCGAGAATAAAGTGGTCCAAGGATCCGGCCACCCTCAGCATTCAACGCCTGAACCGTTTGCAGAACAGATTGGAACTGCTGTTCGCAGATGCAGGTACGGGCAAGACCCGTGTGGTGCTCAGCGAAACATCAGGAACCTACATCGACATCACGGACGACCTCACCTTCTTAGACAATGGCCTGGAGTTCATCTGGTCGAGCGAAACTGACGGATACCGACATCTTTATCTGTATGACGTGGCCGGAAAAATGAAGAGTCAGCTTACTTCAGGCCCTTGGGATGTGGTTGAATTCTATGGTGTGGATGCCAAAGGAAAGAACCTAT
>CAMCFW010000035.1 GCA_945874195.1 Chryseobacterium gleum | reverse complement strand
GTCAGGATGTGTTGGTTCAATTGAGCAACGGTGGATCAGGAACGATCAATGTGGCTGCGGTCAACAACGGTTCGTTCGACAACTGCGCCATTGCTTCGCTCATCTTGGATCAGACAACGTTTGATTGCTCGGTTATTGGACCGAATACGGTTACACTCACGGTGACAGATGTGAACGGAAACGTTTCGACCTGTACCTCGGAAGTAACTGTTCAGGACACCATATCACCGAACGCCACCTGTACACCCGTTGTAGCGCAGATCGGTGCCAATGGAACGGCTGTGATTTTGCCTGAAGATGTTGACCTGAATTCATCCGACAATTGCGCCATTGCGAGCCTTTTGTTGGGTCAGGACACCTTCGATTGTTCCGAAATTGGAACCAACACGGTGACGCTTACTGTGACCGATGCGAGCGGAAACATGTCGACCTGCACTGCACTAATCATCGTGGAAGAAAATGTTCCGCCAGTGGCCCTGTGTCAGGATATCACCGTTTACCTTGATGGTGCTGGAAACATAGCGATCGCGGCTTCTGATGTGGACGCTGGAAGCACGGACAACTGCGTCATCGACACGATGTATGTGACCCCGAACGCTTTCACCTGTTCCGGTGTTGGAGTCAATCCAGTGGTGCTTACCGTGGTGGATGTGAATGGAAACATTGGCAGTTGCAACGCTACTGTCACTGTCATCGATACCGTTTCACCTGTCGCGGTATGTCAGGATATCACGGTTCAGTTGGATGTGAATGGAAATGCCACGATCGTTGCTGAAGAAATCGACAACGGATCAAGCGATGCCTGCGGAATCACGCAATTCACAGCCGATATCACCAATTTCGATTGTTCGAATGTGGGTGCGAACACGGTTGTTCTGACGGTTGAAGACAATAACGGAAACACATCAAGTTGCACTGCTATTGTGACCATTGAGGACAACGTTCCGCCAACAGCAAATTGCCTTGACCTGACGGTTAATTTGGATGGAACGGGAACCGTTAGCATATCTGCAGGAGAATTGAACGACAATTCTTTCGACAACTGCGCGATCGATACACTTTTCCTCACTCAGAACGATTTCACCTGTGCTGATCTCGGAGAGAACATCATCACGCTGACTGTTGTGGATGCGAATGGAAATTCGGACGATTGCGCCAGCGTTGTCACGGTTCTTGACACAATTTCGCCAGTGATCATCGGCTGTCCAATGGACATGGTGGTGGTTCCCGACAGCTCGGATTGTACGCCACAGGTTTTCTGGACCGAACCAACGGCAGAGGACAACTGTACAGTGACATTGACAAGCGATTTCGTTCCAGGAGACAACTTCCCAGTTGGAACTACAACCGTGACCTACACCGCTACAGATCAATCGAACAACAGCGTTTCGTGCTCGTTCGATATAACGATTCAGCCATCACCATTGTCAGTGGAACCGATAGCTGTTCAAGGTCCTTGTGGTTACAACCTGAGTTGCAACGGTGCAACTGATGGTGAGGCAACGGCCATAGTTTCTGGTGGATGTATGCCATACAGCTATGTTTGGACCAACGGACAGACAACGCAGACCGCGACCGGCCTTGGGGTTGGCCTGCATGCAGTCACCGTGACAGACGCCAATGGCAACTCAGCAGTTCAAACCATTACACTTACTCAACCTGACGTGCTTGCCACCGATAGTCTTACTGCACCTGAGTTTGTAGGTGGTGCCAACGTTTCATGCGAGGGCGTTGCGGACGGAGCGGTCAATATCAATGTGATTGGAGGTTCGGAATGCGTGACTTACTCGTTCGTTTGGACCGGACCGAACGGATTCGTTTCAACTGATGAAGACCTGACAGGACTGGAAGCTGGAACCTATGTGGTCACGGTGACCGATGCCAGCGGTTGTACTTATTCCGATAGCATTACGCTGAACGCCCCAGATACATTGAATGTGGTCGCCACACCAAGTGATTACAACGGAAACAACATTTCGTGCGGTGGTGCATCTGATGGTTCGATAGACCTAACCATTTCTGGCGGTGGAGCGCCTTACAGCGTGGTTTGGAACACTGGAGACCTGACGGAAGACATCGACAGCCTCATGGCCGGAATCTACTCGTACACGGTAACGGATGCCAACGGCTGTACTGCAACAGGTTCAGTTACCCTGAACGAACCTGACGGGCTTTCATCGTTCATCACAGCTTCCGACTACAATGGTTTCAACATTTCATGTAACGGATTGGCCGATGGATCTATCGACTTGACCGTGAACGAAGGAACTCAGCCGTACTCCTACCTATGGAACAACGGTGCGATCACTCAGGATCTTTCGAATGTTGGGGTTGGAACATACATAGTGGATATTACTGATGCCAACGGCTGTACACTACAAGACAGCGTGACCTTGATCCAAGCGGATTCATTGATTCTAAGCCTTATCACCTCAGAGATGGTGAGCTGTAATGGCGCAAACGATGGTTCATTCTTCGTTCAAGCCACAGGTGGCGTTCCAGTGTTGGTATTCTCTTGGTCTGACGGACAAATGGGGCCAACCGCCCAAGATATCGGCCCTGGCTCTTACGTTGCAACCGTTACAGACATCAACGGTTGTCAAGATTCGCTCCTATTGCAAATGACTCAGCCGAACGAATTGGAAGCATTTGTAGCTCAACAATTGGATGTGATCTGTTTCGGTGAAAGCAATGGATTGGTCGATGTAACTGTAATTGGCGGTTCCGCTCCTTACGAATATGACTGGTCTAATGGTTCAATTGATCAAGACCTGAATGGGATTACAGCTGGAACCTACGTTCTTGAAGTAACCGATGCGAACGGCTGCTTGGATAGTTTAACGGTTGTCATCAACGAGCCTGCTCAGTTGATCATGACGGTCGATACAGTGATCAGTTCAACATGCAGTGGAGCCACGGATGGCGAGATCACTGTTCAGGCTCAAGGAGGAACTGCACCTTACACCTACACTTGGCCGAATATCGGACAGAGCGGACCTGTTGCCACCGGTCTCTCTGCTGGAGTGTATGAGGTTGAAGTGGAAGATGCGAACGGATGTGTCTGGTCGCTGAATGTGGTGGTCGGACAACCAGTCTCCATTGATGCGCAGGTCAACATAACCGTACCCAACATTTGTAACGGAACAGCCATCGCGGAAGCGGAAGTGGTTGTATCGGGGGGCACCAGTCCATACACCTATCTGTGGTCAGACAACACCATCGGTTCTTTTGTAACAGGTTTGGGAGCAGGGACACATTCTGTTACCGTAACCGATGCTGTAGGATGCGATACAACACTCTTGTTTGTGGTGAACGAACCTTCGGCCATCGCCATAACTTGGGATACCATTTACAACGTTAGTTGCAACGGTTACAACAATGGTCAGGTTGAGGTTGACGTGGCTGGCGGAACCATACCATACACCGTCTCATGGAGCAACGGAGACCAAGGATATGTTGCGAACAATCTTGCATCAGGTTCTATTACGGTATATGTGACCGATGGAAACGGTTGTATGGACAGTTTGAGCACAAACATTACCGAGCCTTCTCCGATTGTTTGGATTCAGCATTCTACAAGCATGGTAACATGTAACGGTGGAAATGATGGGGAAGCAACGGTTCTGGTCCAAGGAGGAGTGGCGCCATACACCTATGCTTGGACTGCCATCGGACAGACCGGGATTACAGCTACTCAGTTGGTTGCAGGATGGTACACCTTTGTGGCCACCGATGCCAACGGCTGCAATTACACAGATTCTATTCAGATCACCGAACCTACTGGAATGACCGTGACCGTGAGTTCTGATACCGCAGTCTGTCCAGGAAATGGTGTGACCATCAGCGCTTCGGCAACTGGTGGAGCAGGCAACTTCTCTTATGCTTGGGACAACGGACTAGGCCTTGGAGCAACCCACGTGGTGAGTCCGAGTGTGGCTACGACTTACAGCGTTCAGGTGACCGATCAGAGCGGATGTCCTGCACAGATCGAAACCGTAACGGTCAGCATTGCAACGGTTCCGGTGGCGGCCTTCAGTTCATCGTCAAGCGCGCCTTGCACATTGCCTACCGATATTCAGTTCACCAACATGAGTTCTGGCGCAACCGGATACCAATGGTTACTTGGAAATGGCAACACCTCAACCGATGTCAATCCTTTGACCACCTACAACACGGCTGGAAATTATACCGTCACGCTTATTGCAAGTTCAGGAGCTGGTTGCTCTGATACCACCAGCGGAACTGTTTTCATAGACGATGTACCAACCGCTGGATTCACCTTGGACAATACGGAGGGTTGCGCCCCAATGCTGGTCACTTTTGGAAACACAAGTTCGATAGGCCTCGATTATATGTGGGATTTTGGCGATGGAACGACTTCAACACTTTCGAACCCGACCCATTTGTACAACATTCCAGGAGAATATGACGTGACCCTGATCGTATCAACACCAGGAGGCTGTTCAGATACCATTCAGTTGACCGGAGGTGTTTCGGCCTATCCGTCTCCTATCGCAGATTTCACCGCAAATCAGGTGGTTTTCCCGCAAACCGGAAATGAATATGAATTCGTCAACAATTCGGTCGGGGCCACCTTGTACAATTGGGATTTTGGTGACGGACAGCAGTCAGACGAATATCAGCCGACCTACGATTATCCGAACTATGGAGGATATTATGTGACACTGACCGCCATCAACGAATTCGGTTGCGCAGACACGGCAGTTCATTACATCAACGTGGATATTTACACAAGCCTGTTTGTTCCTAACGCAATGGGAGTGGGCGAAGCTGGTGAAGCCTCAATTTTCCTTCCGAAAGGAACAGGAATTGCCACTTACCATGTTTGGATTTTCGATAACTGGGGAAATGAGCTTTGGGAATCGACCGCTCTGGAGAACGGAAGTCCGACCGAAGGTTGGGATGGCGTCTACAAAGGTTCTTATGTGCCTCAGGGGTCTTACGTTTGGAAGATCAACGCCACCTTCATCAATGGCGAAACGTGGGAAGGAATGGAATACGGCACCGAAGGAAAACACAACACAGGTTCGCTGATGGTGATCTTCTGATAGAATTGAAAATTGGAACTGGTGCTGACCTCGACAACTTGTTTGTCGGGGTCTTTTTTTACAGAAGCTTTTGCATGTTCTGGTCAGCCTCATAACCATCATCAACCAAGTGACTTTCCTTCTGGTTGGCAGCCCAAACGGCCAAGGCATCGCAGCGTTCGTTTCCGGGGTTGTTGGCGTGGCCTTTAACCCATTCGAAACGGACCTTATTGTTCGGATAGATCTGTAGAAAGCGTTTCCAGAGGTCAGCGTTCTTCTTGCCTGCAAAACCCTTTTTCACCCAACCGAAAACCCAGCCTTTGGTCACGCTGTCGATCACATATTTGCTGTCGGAATAGATGATCACATCGCGATCTGAGACCTTCAGCATTTCGAGCGCAACAATGATGGCCAGCAGTTCCATCCGGTTGTTGGTGGTAAGACGGTAGCCCTGAGCAACTTCTTTATACTGCCCCTTGAACTGAAGCACAATGCCGAATCCGCCCGGACCCGGGTTTCCCAAGGCCGAACCATCGGTGTAAATAACGATACGCGATTCTTCTTCGGCCATCAATTCGTCATATTCGCTATTCGTAATCCGTATCAGTAATTTCACGCCATGATCCTATCCATGACAGGCTTTGGCAAAGCGCAAGGCAATTATAAGCATACTACTTACACGGCCGAGGTGCGTTCGGTGAACAGCAAGCAGTTGGACCTCAATCTAAGGTTGAATTCCGCTTTGCGCGATCAAGAAATGGAGTTGAGGAAAAACCTCGCTTCAGAACTTATCCGAGGTAAGGTCGACATTGTCGTTTATGCCGAAGGAGTGAGCGATGACAAGATGCTCTCGCTTAACCGTTCCCTGTTCGACCATTACACCGAAATGCTGAAAGACGCAGCCGAAAAGCAAGGGTTGGATCAAAGCTCAGTGCTGGCAACCGTTCTCAAAATGCCCGAGGTACTTCAGTCCGAACGGGTTGAAAAAGGCGAGGCCGAGATCGAATTGGCGATCAACCTCATGTTTGAGGCGGTCAAGAATTTTCAAGATTTCCGTGCCGCAGAAGGGAATCAACTTCGTTTGGATCTCGTGGAGCGCTTGAACACCATCCGCGGTCTGATGGTTGAAGTTGAAAAATATGAAGGCGAACGGATTGAAACGGTCCGTCAACGGATGGTGGACCGTTTCCTGGATCTGAAAGAGAAAGTGAATTTGGGTGAAGGCCGTTTGGAGCAGGAACTCATGTTCTACATCGAGAAGTTTGATGTTACGGAAGAGAAGGTTCGCCTTACGGCCCACCTCAAATACTTCGAAGAGACCATGAATTCAGATGAGGCAGCGGGCCGAAAACTCGGTTTCATTGCGAAGGAAATGGGCCGCGAGATCAATACGATCGGTTCCAAGGCAAACCATGCCGAAATTCAGAAATTGGTTGTGCAGATGAAGGACGAACTCGAGAAGATAAAAGAGCAGGTTCTGAACGTGCTTTGATGAAGTGGACCGTAGCTTTTTCCTGTTTCTTTTTCACCATAAACGTCCATTCCCAAACCTGGGTCGATAGCGTAGAGACCTACGCCATGCACTCGTACTTGCCTGCTTCCGAATACGTTTGGTCGTGGCAGCACGCAGCCTTCCTGAATACGATGGTCAAACGCTACGGACAGGTTGCCGAAAGCGAAAAACAACCTTATCTCGACTACATTATTGAAGCCATGAGCAGGACCAAAGGCTCGGCCAACGGGAAAACCCCGAACGGTGTGGCCTCCGGTCTCGGAATGGCATTTCTGTATGAGAAAACGGGCAATGAATTTTACAAGGTGAAATGCGATAAGATCTACGAGCAATACCTGAACGTGCGCAGAACGACCGAAGGCGCAGTTTCGCATTTGCCCCTCACGCTCGAACTTTGGGACGACACCGTCTTCATGATCGGGCAGTTCATGTTGGCCATGTACCGTGCCACGGGCGATGAGAAATACCTGAACGAATTTGCGCTGCAACTGCGACTACATCGCGAGAAACTGTTGGAAGAAAAATGGGGTTTGTGGTACCACGGCTGGGATGCGAACGACAAGGATGGCCTCCCATATTTCTGCGGACAGATGGGCTGGCCCGATGACGGAGCACGCGTGAGTGGCGAGATATGGGGGCGCGGAAACGGCTGGATCCACGTAACGCTTTCAGATGCTTTGGAGGTCATTCCGCGCGAAAACCCGATGTGGACAGAAATGGCCGGTTATCTGAAGGAAATGCTCGAACACCTGCCCGAATTGCAGGACGAGAGAACAGGTCATTGGTATCAACTTCCGGTTCGGAAAGACGACCCAGAAAACTGGATCGAAAGCTCCTGCACTGCCATGTTCGCATATGGCATGATCACCGCGCTGAAGCTTGGTATTGTGGACGATGAGAGGTTCAGGAAAAGCACTGAATTGGCCTACAGGGGTCTGCGCCAACACTCACTTGAACCGCGAGGCGAAGGCCTCATCTGCACCAATGTCTGCACCGGAACCTGCATTGGCGACAAGGATTATTACCTGAAACGGGGCGTGCAGAAAGGCCGCTCGTTCGGCTTGGCCATGTTCGTCCAGTTCGGAATGCGTTACGAAATTGAAAATGGACTGAGATGAGAACTGCCCTTACATTTTTCCTTTTAACGTTTTTCGTTTCTCGCGCAATCGCGCAAACTGAAGCAATTCAACTTAACGACACCGTTTCGTTGGAAATGGTCTTCGTGAAAGGCGGCACGTTCATTATGGGAAGTGATGACGGGAAGAAGGACGCGCGACCAGCCCACGAGGTCAATCTCAATGATTTCTACATCGGGAAATTTGAGTTCACGCAAGAACAGTGGATAGCCATTTCGGGCGATAATCCAAGTGAAATCCCATGCATGAAATGCCCCGTGAACGATATGAGTTGGGAACAGTTGATGGATTTCATCGCGAAGCTGAATAGCAAAACGGGAAAGACGTTCCGACTCCCGACCGAGGCCGAATGGGAATATGCTGCTCAAGGCGGAAAGCTGACAAAGGGCTACGTATACAGCGGCAGCAACACCATTGAAGAAGTGGCGTGGCTAAAGCAGAATGGAAGCGACCAACAGCACGAAGTGGGGCTTCTCAAACCGAATGAACTCGGCCTTTACGACATGAACGGAAATGCTTGGGAGTTGTGTCAGGATTGGTATGATCCGAAATTCTATCAGCGCAGTTCGAAGGCCAATCCCGTGAACACGGAATCGGCCAAATACCGTGTTTCAAGAGGAGCTTCTTGGATGAGCGGAGCAGACTATTGCCAACGTTGGTATCGCAACATCGACCATTGGCACCACAAGCGTGGCAATGGTGGTTTTCGGTTGGTGATGGAACCGTAGGCTATTGTTTCACAAAGCGCCTTGAGGCAACTCTTTTTTCATCACGAATCGTTACCGAATAAATTCCATCAGACCAATTTGAAACCGGCAATGAGAATTGATTGTGAACAGCAACACTTTTCGAATACATCACCTGCCCCAGATTATTCACAACGGAGATAAGAACCGAATTTTCGAATTCGCTGAGGTCGAGAGCAATTGTTTCCGAAGCTGGATTCGGCCACATTCTGAAGTGGTTGTCTTCCGCCACATCTGCAATTCCAGTATTCAACAGCGGACCCCATTCGTAATCGATTGAAATGGTGTCGAACTCAATACTTGCGTAATAGACCGAATCACCGTTCAAGTTGATGGTCCAGGTCTCCTCAAATTCCGATTGCGACAAAAGGCTTTGGAAATTGCTGAAACTGCCATACATCGCATCGTTTCCGACCACGAAAACCCAGGTCTGTCCGGCATTGGTTTCGCAGGCCCTCACGCCATTTATTTCTCCTACACAGCTTCTTCTGACCGCCACGTAGCCGTTTGCTTCTCTTCCAATGAGCCAAAGACCGTCTTCAACCACCTCGTCATAATCCGAGTCGACCCAATACAAGGCCACATCCTTGTTGTTGAAAGGAGCAATGGGTGAAAGCGGTTCGGGACGGTACATGACCAAGGCCACATTGTGCGATTGTTCGACATACGGAAGGTGCTCGTTGGCATTGTTCGGAGTTCGGTCAGTCCAAACGGCCTCCACAGGACCCGAAGCGGTATAAACGGCCGATGTTCCACTATTGGCACAAACAGGCCATTGCTGATAGCCGACCTTTCCCTTCCAGAAATCCTGAAGAGAACACAAGGTGACGGGCCCATTCTTGAAGATGGCCACGTCTGCCTGACAGTTGACCGAGCTTTTCGAAATTCCGCTCAGCCCCTCGGACATGGCCGGGTAGTTCTCAAGCGGAAATCCTTGCAGCACCGCCAGCGGTTCAAAATCCACATGCTCCCACATGTTGGAATCCACCAACAGGCTTGCTGTTTCAAACACCACTGATGGATGAAAATAGGCTCCTGAACTCCATTGGAAAATAGTGCGGTCCAATGGCGTAAGGTTTTCGTTGATCACAAACCCCTCTTCAAGCGTATGACCCAAATGCACAAGGGTGTCCAACTCCGCAGTCCACGAGTTTGTCACCTCGCTGAAGTCGATAGAAGTTGTTGCAAGAAATCCACCAGAATGAGTGGCTTGCAAAGGAGCGGGGCCAAGACCGGTAAGCAGATAAATGAGGGATGAATGGTTCTGGCCGTGGGCCGATTCGTATTTGCCCGGGTAATTTCTTCCGGCAACGGGATAGAACACTCCTTGGTCATTGGCCATTAAGAGCATATCGCGCAGCAGGCGTTTGCTGGCGCCAATGGCAAGATCCTTGATCTCTTGATCCTGAGCAAAATCTGCCAAATTCAGAATGCCGCTAAGCGCATAAGGTGCATAGGTGGAAGAGAAGAACTCATAAAAGCCGTAGTCGATCTTCAACTGAAGGTAGTGCTTCAGTCGTTGTTCCAAGGTCGGGTCTGCCGTTCTTCCTGTGTATTCATGCATGATCCAGTCAGAGCTCATCCACATGATCATGTGGTTCTCGGACCAATAGCCGCGAAGCGTATCGCCATAGTTGATCCAGTAGGGGACAGAATTGAGCGGAGGAATGAGCTGCGCATCGTAGGCACCATTCCCCAACATCATGACCCTAACCAGCTGCACAATGGCAAAGTCAATGGTTGACCGTGTCGGCATTTCGTCAATAATGTCATTCAGCGTGGCCTGGTCAACAGCCACTCCTTCGTAAGCCTGAATGGTGATCGCTTGGTTATTGAAGTTGGCCAGAGCATCGCTTATGTACTGTTGTCTCCTTTGTTCGAAAGTCTGAGAATACGTGATGGAAATGGAGAAAAAGCAACAGGCAGTTGCCATACATCCTCTGAGAATTGATGAGCGCATTTCTACGTTTGTATTTAAAGTGGAACACTAAAGGTAAGTAGAATCAATGCGCGCATCGCATGTTTAGGGCGAAAGGCGCCTGAAAGTCATGACCGCGACTATTTAGAATTATTCCAAATAAATCGACTAAAAGCTTGGTGGCATACCTTGTTTGCGGTATTTTTGCAGAAGAAAATGAGCTCTATTTAGAACTATTCTAAATAATATAGGTTAACAGAATCATGATCAAAGTTTCAGAGAACGCGAAAAAGAAGGCGCACAGCCTTATGGAAGAAGAAGGGAAGAACCCGTCCGAAGCCTTTATCCGTGTTGGGGTGAAAGGCGGAGGTTGCTCCGGACTTTCCTACGAACTGAGTTTCGATACGCAAATGAAGGAGGATGACAAGATCTTCGAAGACAATGGAATGAAGGTTGTCGTGGATCGGAAGAGCTTTCTCTACCTCATCGGAACCGAACTCGATTATTCTGGGGGCTTGAATGGAAAAGGATTCGTTTTCAATAACCCGAACGCCAGCCGGACCTGTGGCTGTGGCGAGAGTTTTGCCGTATGATCACCGGTTGGCTTAAAGCTATATAAGCGAAGAAATGGCAGAGGAAAATCAGGCGTTAAAGGAATTCACAGAAAAGGAGTACGAGTACGG
>CAMCFW010000034.1 GCA_945874195.1 Chryseobacterium gleum | reverse complement strand
CTTATGCGCCCTTTCCTTATTGCAGATGGAGGTAACATGGAACTGGTGAACATCACCGAAGACATGATCGTCCAGCTTCGATTATTGGGTTCTTGCAAAAGCTGCAACATGAGCGAAATGACCCTGAAAGCAGGCGTGGAAGAAGCGGTTAAACGTGCCGTTCCGCAGATAAGGGCTGTAGAATCGATCAACTCCTAAATGTTAGCATAATATCTTAGAACTGACGGATTCAGTTTCCATTGCCACGCTAGCTGACTACATTTGCCCCTCTTAAGAAAAAGCATGTCTGCAACGATTGAAAAAGCCAAGGAAATAACCATTCTTTTTGCTGGAGATTCGGGTGATGGGATTCAACTAACCGGATCACAATTCACCGATACAAATGCGTTATTTGGAAACGACCTTAGCACATTTCCGAATTTTCCGGCCGAAATTCGCGCCCCGCAGGGAACCCTTGCCGGTGTTTCAGGCTTCCAATTGCATTACGGCAGCATCGAAATTTTCACCCCGGGTGACGAATGCGATGCCTTGGTGGTGATGAATGCTGCCGCACTGAAAGCCAACCTCAAAAGCTTGAAAAAAGGCGGGGTCATCATTGCGAATACCGATGGCTTCGACCCTAAGAATCTGAGATTAGCCAAGATTGAAAGCGGAATCAGCGCGTTGGAAGACGGTTCGCTGAGCAACTATAAGGTCTACCCAATCGAAGTGACCAAATTGACCAAAGAATGTTTAAAAGACAGCGGACTTGGCCAAAAGGACATAGACCGGACAAAGAACATGTTTGTGCTTGGCTATGTGCTCTGGATGTTCGACCGATCGCTCGACCCGACCATCAAATTTATCAACGACAAATTCAAAAAGAAGCCCGAAGTAGTTGATGCGAACGTGAAAGTGCTGAGAGCCGGGTTCAATTATGGCGATACGACCGAAACCGCCACAACCCGTTTCAGCGTTGAGAAGGCCGAAATGCCAAGAGGTGTTTATCGCAACATCATGGGAAATGAGGCCGCAGCCATCGGTCTGGTGGCAGCTGCCCAACGATCGGGGCTCGATCTTTTCTACGGAAGCTACCCGATAACCCCGGCATCAGACATCCTTCACGAATTGGCTAAACACAAGAACTTCGGGGTAAGGACTTTTCAGGCTGAAGATGAGATTGCTGCCGTGGCCTCGGCAATAGGAGCTTCGTTCGGGGGTGCACTGGGCATCACTGCTTCTAGCGGACCGGGCATTGCACTGAAAGGCGAAGCCATCGGTCTTGCACTGATGCTAGAATTGCCATTGGTCATAGTAAACGTTCAGCGTGGAGGCCCATCAACAGGTTTACCTACAAAAACAGAACAGGCAGACCTGATGCAGGCCATTTACGGCCGAAATGGCGAATCGCCTGTAGCTGTGGTAGCAGCGGCCACACCTTCCGATTGTTTCACCATGGCGTTTGAAGCGTGCCGATTGGCGGTTCAGCACATGACGCCCGTCTTTTTCCTTTCGGACGGCTACTTGGCCAATGGTGCCGAACCATGGCGCTTCCCTACAATGGACGAACTTCCTTCCTTCAAAGGAAACTTCGCAAAGCCGAGCGATCTTAAAGACGGAACCTACTACCCTTATGAACGAGATGAGAATCTGGTTCGAAAATGGGCCATTCCGGGAACGTTAGGCTTGGAGCACCGAGTTGGGGGAATTGAGAAGGAAGACCGGACCGGCAACATTAGCTACGACCCGGAAAATCATCAGCACATGGTGAATACCCGGGCCAGTAAAGTGGCGAACATCGCCAATAATATCCCACTACAGGACATTGAAGTTGGCGAGGCCAACGGAAAAGTGTTGGTGCTTGGATGGGGTTCCACTTTCGGAGCCATAAAAGCTGCCACGAAAGAGCTTCGTGAAGAAGGCCATTCGGTTTCTCACGCACATGTCAGATACCTTTTTCCTTTTCCCAAGAACATTGAAACGGTGCTTCGTGGATTTGACAAGGTTCTGATACCCGAAATGAACATGGGACAGTTGAACATGATCATCAGAAGTCAATTCCTCATTCCGACCGTGGCATTGAATAAGGTGAAGGGAATTCCGTTTACAAAGGGCGAGATCAAAGAAAAGGTGTTGGAACTACTGAACTAAAAGATGGCAGAGGCATTGAATGGCGCATTGACCGCCAAGGATTTTGAGACCGATCAGGAAGTAAGGTGGTGTCCCGGTTGTGGCGACTATTCCATACTGAAACAAGTTCAAAAGGTAATTCCGGAGATGGGTGTTTCCCGAGAAAATGTGGTATTCGTGTCTGGAATTGGCTGCAGCAGTCGCTTCCCGTATTACATGAACACCTATGGCATGCACAGCATCCACGGGCGTGCCCCAGCGGTGGTCAGCGGCCTGAAGATCACCCATCCGGAACTGAGTGTTTGGATGATAACTGGTGATGGAGACGCGCTTTCCATAGGAGGCAATCATCTGATCCATCTTCTTCGAAGGAATTTCAACATAAACGTGCTGCTTTTCAACAACCAGATCTATGGACTGACGAAGGGACAATATTCCCCCACGTCTGAAGAAGGAAAGACCACCAAATCGACCCCAATGGGTTCGCTTGATCACCCGTTCAATCCGGCCACGTTGTGTCTGGGTGCCGATTCTACCTTCTTTGCCCGCACAATGGATCGGGATCCAGTTCACCTTCGCGATGTGCTGGTCCGCGCAAATGGTCACAAGGGAACTTCGATGGTTGAGATCTATCAGAACTGCAACGTGTTCAACGATGGAGCGTTTTTCGGTATGACCGATAAGGAGACGAAGAAACACCAGACCCTTTTTGTTGAGCATGGCAAGCCGTTGATCTTTGGAGAGAATAACGAGCTGGGAATAGTGCTTGACGGATTCAAACCGGTGATTGTAAAGCTGGATGAGGTCAGCACGAACGAACTTTGGATACATGATGAGCATGATTGCGGAAAAGCGAACATTCTCGTCAGGTTCTATCAGGACCCGTCTCTTGAAGGAAACTTTCCACGTCCTTTCGGGGTGTTCTATTCAGAACAAAGGGCTTGTTATGAAGACCAGCTTAATGATCAGGTCGATCAAGCGAAAAGTCAGTTCGGTGAAGGAGACCTGAACTCATTGCTGAGGGGAAAGAACACTTGGACCATCGGCTAACACCTGAGTTCTAAGCAGGAACGAACAGAATTTCGCGATCATTCGTGGATCCTAGGTCGGTGATGTTGAAGTTATCCTCGTCTAAAAGGTCCACTTGGTAAACGCGCGTCTGAGTTCCATCGGTCAGCGTGACCTTGCTTATGCCGTCTGAAAACACCCACGAACCTGATACGTTCACTTGCCCACCGCCTGAGGAAACGAGATAGGATTCTTGGAAAGTTCCTCCGTTGGTGAACGATAGGCGATAATTCTCGCGCGTATCGGTGTAGGTAGTGGTCACGTCAGTCCCATTCTGAAAAACCTTCGAGATCTTCCATGTCTTTGCAATGTTCGTTCTTGCTTTTTCGTCTTTGGTAGCACAGCCAGCGGCTATTAGCAACACAAGTAAATAAGCGGCTATTCTTGTCATTATGGATCTTGTTTTAGCAAAGATACTTTCCCACTATCGGAACCCTTCTGCCCATTCCGAATGCCTTTTTTGACACTCGAAGTATGGGTGGGGTCTGATATCTCTTGTATTCGTTCAAATTTACCAACCTTAGTATTCTATTGACCAATGATTCGTCAAATCCGAGTGAAATGATCTCGGCAGGTCCTTTGCGATTTTCGATATACTCGATCAAAATCTTATCCAGAATCGCGTAGTCGGGCAGCGAATCCGAATCCTTTTGGTCGGGCCTCAGCTCTGCACTCGGAGCTTTGCTAATGATGCTCTTAGGAATTACATCTCCGTTCCGATTTATCCATTCAGCCAATTCATACACTTCGGTCTTATATAGATCAGCAATGACCGAAAGTCCACCGTTCATGTCTCCGTATATGGTTGAATAGCCGACAGCGCATTCGCTTTTGTTCGAGGTGTTCAACAAAATATTCCCGAATTTGTTTGAAACCGCCATCAACAAAACTCCTCGAATACGTGCTTGCAGATTCTCTTCGGCCAAATTGAACGGAAGGTCTCCGAACAACGGGCCCAGGTCGGCTCTGAATTTCTCGAACAGATCAGTTATGGATATGATCTCGAACTGCGTTCCAAGGTTGTTGGACAATTGAACCGAGTCGTCAATTGAATGTTGCGAAGAAAACTCGGAGGGCATCAGCAAAGTGCGAACGTTTTCTGGGCCCAAGGCCTTCTGGGCCAGATAGAGCACTATGGCCGAATCAATGCCACCTGAAAGTCCGAGCACGGCCTTATTGAACCCCAATTTGCCGAAATAATCGCGAATGCCGAGTACAAGTGCATCATGTATCCTCTCAATCTTCGTTCGTTGGTCCAGATTTCTATCGACATTATCCGATCTCAACTTTCCATTGAATGAGAGGGTGAACGAATCCTCTTCAAAATAATTCAGTTCGTGAATTAGGCTTCCGTCTGCATCCACGGCCATCGAACCACCATCAAAGATCAATTCGGTCTGGGCGCCCACGTGGTTGGTATAAAGTATCGGAAGTTGATACTTGATGGCATTTTTTTGAAGGATCCGAATGCGGTCTTCGCGATGCGAAAAATCGAATGGCGAGGCGGCTATATTGATCATCAGCTCTGGCCGCTGCTTCATCAGCTCATCCATAGGATGCACGATATAGAGCGGGTCTTCGATGTTCCAAAGGTCTTCGCAAATGGTCAGTGCTATTCGAACTCCATCCAGTTCCACCACTTCGAATGTCCGGGCGGGCTCGAAGTAACGATACTCATCAAAAATGTCGTAGTTGGGTAGCAGCGCTTTTCTAACGACCTGCTTTATTTCTCCGTTTCCGAGCACAAAAGCAGCATTGTAAAGCCCTTTTCCGCTGATGTCAGCATTGCGAATGGGCGCACCTACAATGGCACTTATGCCGTTGCACGACCGTGCAATTTCATTTATCGAACTTTCGCAGCGTTTTATAAAGTCTTCGAATTCCAGAAAATCGCGTGGTGGATAACCACAAACGCTCAGTTCGGCAAACACCATCATGTCAATGCCTTCATTCTTTCCCTTTTCAATTTCATCGATGATCTTCCGAACGTTAGCCTCGAAATTTCCGATGTGATAGTTGAGTTGGGATAATCTTATCTGCATGATAAAAAAAAGCCGAAGCCTGTGGCCTCGGCAAAGTTATTCGTTGAAGACCAGCTCAGAATAGAATTCCAACATTCAATGCCACATGGTGAAGGTTGGCATTCAATTCGAACGGAACTCTCCTGGAGTAATCGGCCCCATCGTGCTTAAAAAGACCTTCGCTTTCATTTACTTGGCTGTCTTTTGGGTCTTTCATCAGGTCAATGAAACCGTTGTGGTACGACACGCTGACCACCAACGATGTGTTTCCGGAGAAATTCCATTCAAACCCTGCTCCTATCCTCAATTTCACGTTGGCAAAGGTTTGCTGGGCATAACGACCTTGAAAATCTCCTTTGCTGATGTCGCCAAAAACTTCGGTAGGCGCACCGACCGAATCAAGCGAATACGATTGAAGCGCCTGTCGTTCGTCCTTGGTCTTTGAAGAGGCCAAAATAGACACATCAACCCCGAACTGACCGAAGTAAGTGAAGTAGCCGATCTGATTGGTCATCAGCTTTAGGGTTATCGGTATGTTCACATAATCATTTCGATATGTTCTAGTTCGAAGCTTGAATTCAGCGGTATCATCTTTGGCAATGTATCGAACATCGGCACCTGTGAAATCGAGCGCGGCACCGGCCATCTTATGTTCCAAACCGAACGCTAACGCATAATTGTTTGTGAATGCGTACTCGGCCATCATTCCGTAGCCGAATTTCATTTTCACAGCGTCCGATTTCACACCGTCCGTGTTAGGCTGAAAAAAGTCGACTGTGGGCGAAAGATTGAAACCGATCTTGAACTTTTTGCGCGTATTGGGGCCAACTTTCTGATCCTGTGCAAAACCTTCGGTTATCGAGGTAAGGATCATCAGAGTGAGAAGTAGGTTTTTCATAAGTTTGTCCGCTTCAATTTCGGGCGCAAAATTACACGAATATTCGGGCATGAGGTTTTCTACACCACTTATCGTATGCGTGCCTTTATTGATGTTGTGGGGCTGTAAGTCGGACCCTTTGGACGTTGATGTTTCGAACACCGAGGTACAGCTCACTTTCAAACGGCTCGACCAAGATCTTTTCAGTTTGAATCCGGCTGCCGGAAGTACAGAAACTGAAGCCCTGAATGAGAAATACGGTGAATTTCTGGTGGATTATTGTGAGGGCGTGATTCGCATAGGCGACCCAAGATCTGAATCGTTCAAATATGCTGTTGCACAGTTCATTACGGACGAGGCCATGAAAACACTCTATCAGCAGGCCCAATTGGTTTATCCAGACCTGACTGAAATAGAAAGCGAACTTACCGAGGCCTTCCGTTATTACAAATATCACTTCCCAGACAGCACAATTCCCGAGATCGTCTTCAGCGTTTCCGCCCTGAATTATGCCATCGTGGCTACCCCCACCACTTTGAACATCAGTCTCGACATGTTCCTTGGTGCCGATTATGAGGTTTACCCGGCTGTTGGCCTTCCACAATACATGTACATGAACATGAAACCTGAACAGGTGGTGCCGCAGGCAATGAAAGGCTGGTTACAATCGACATACGAAACCGACCTGAAGCGGAATACGTTGCTCGACTACATCGTTTTTGAAGGCAAACTGCTTTATGTCCTTGATGCTGTTCTGCGCGATCATGAAGACTCTGTTAAGATCAGTTTCAGCCCCGATGCCATGAAATGGTGCGAAACCTACGAAGCCCGGGTATGGAGCCACATGGTTGACCAGAAATTGCTCTATACCACCGAATACATGGTCATCAACAAATGGGTCAACCAGGCCCCGTTCGTAGCAGGAATTCCCAAGGATTCGCCTGGTCGGTTAGGCCAATGGGTCGGTTGGCAGATCGTGAGAAAATACATGAAAGAAAACCCCCAGGTCACCTTGCAACAATTGATGACCGATCAGAACACACAGCAAATTCTGGCGCTGTCCAGATACAAACCCAAACTTTGAAATGAGCAGAACATCACAGATCACGTTCAACGTGACACTTGACGAGAATCAGATCCCGGAAAAGATCGATTGGTTGGCCACCGATGCAGGAATGGAAAAAACCCTCGATTCGAAAGCCATCATGATCTCGGTATATGATACAGACAGCGAGGAAACATTACGCATGGACCTTTGGACCAAAGAGATGAAAGTTGACGAGATGAAGCGGTTCTTCCACCAGACCATCGTTTCAATGGCCGACACCTTGCAGCGAGCCACAAACGAAGACAGAATGGCGGCCGATATGCGCGAGTTCGGACAGCATTTTGCCAAAGAAATGTTCGCCTAGGCAACACTGCTGGTGGATTTAGACACAATTCGTGGTCAAATCACCAATTTAAATTATTTGAACATTTGCTCTCGCGCGTCTATATTTGTGTGCTTAAAGAAAACCGCATAGACCAAACTTTAGCTTTCCTATGAAAATTTCAACCCCGATAGTGCCCTTGTTCCTGATTCTCACAATTTCAATCGGAACAATTGGTCAAGCTTTTGCCCAAGCCGAACCGGATCCATTGATAGTCAATAATGGTGCAATGTTCTACATCAATGGCGGCATCAACGATTCTGCGATTGTTTGGGTGGACGGTAGTGTTTTGAACAACGACAGCATATTGGTAAACCTTGGTAAATTCATAATCCTAGGAGACTTCACCAATAATGCCCAATGCGGAGGCGACCTTTCATTCCCACTTCAAATTCCAGGAAACAATGGCCTTTTTGAGGTTCATGGCGATTGGGATAACAATGGAACCTACTATGCCGGAACAGGAAAAGTCCGTTTCATGGCCACCGATTCCATCGAAGGAACCTCTGTGACCACGTTTCATGACGTTGATCTTGTCGGCAACATCCGAAGAATTCAGGAGAACATTGACACCGAGATAGATGCCGCCGGTACGCTTACCCTGAACTCTGCTGAATGGGCAACGGATTTCAATGTGCTTACGGTATTCAATAATGCAACAGGTGCCATTCAGCGAAACACCGCTTGTGACGATTGCGGATTTGTTTCCAGCCTTGATGACGGGAACTTGACCAGAGCCACAGCTCAAAACACAAATTATCTTTTCCCTGTAGGTTCCAGCTATGACGCACCGACCGACCCGAATTCCTTCTTGCGATACCGACCTGTAACTATCAAACCTGTTACAAGCGCTGACGATTTCTATTCAGTTCGTTTCGTTAACAGGAATCCGGATGTAAATGGACTTTTCATAGCAAACGTTGACACAACGATCTGCTACCTGAACCCTTGGTGGTATCATCGCATCAATCAACCAGGCGGAGCTAATATATCTGCCGAAGTGGCCCTTTACGCCAACCCATCTGAAAATGATCCAGACTACAACACGATGGCAAACTGGAGCCTTGGAAATAACCGTTGGGAGAACATGGGCAATACCGCATCTAGCATACTTGGCGGACTGGATCAAGTAATCCGCTACGATTGGGATGAATATCTGACCATCCCAGAAGATGCATACATCATGGGATTCAATGTTCCATCAGCGCCTGTGGTTTCAGGAGATACTGCTCTATGTGCCAGTGTTGAGAGTGTATACCAGATGCCAAACAATGGCTCAATCTACGACTTCGTTGTGACCGGTGGCACTGTCACCAACCAGACCGGAAATTCAATTACCGTGATTTGGGACAACGATAGTCTTTCTGCCGTTTTCGGCAATATTCAAGTCATAGAGACCGTACCAAATACGATAAACGGAGGTTGTACATCGTTGACAAGAAATTTCACGGTTGAAGTTTGGCCACTTCCCGTGGCGAATTTCACTGTGGTGACCGACCCCACCCTTCCTGGTGGCATTTTCGTTCACGACATATTGGAAATGGCCGACTCGAGTATCTTGACCAGCGAATGGTATTGGGATTTCGGTGATGGAGTGACCAGCACAGATTCGCTTCCCTTCCATTCATATTACGAAACCGGCACCTATGATATCACTTTGATTGTTCGCAGCGGACTCGAGTGTCTCGACACATTGATCATTCCGGTGAACGTTGTGGAAGGACTCATCGTCCCGAACGTTTTCACCCCGAACAATGATGGTTGGAACGATGTGTTCGATATCCGAACCAGCGGTGTGGGCCCATTCAAATTGGAGATTTACAACAGATGGGGAAATGTGGTATTCGAAAACTCATCACCTCTCATTTCTTGGGACGGAACAACCGCTGCCGGTGTCCCTGCCTCGGCTGGAACCTACTTCTACGTCATTTCAAAAGCTGAAATGCTATCGGGAAATGCCATTGATAATGAATTGGATAGTTTCGACTACAAGGAAACAGGATGGCTTCAGCTGATCAGGTAATCTGATAAGCATGATGATAATGAAGGGTGCTGCGAAAACAGCACCCTTTTTTATTTTACAAACTTGTGTTTGAAGTCGGTGTTCAGCGAATCGATGTACTCCAAAAGCTCATCCTTGCCACGGTATTTTTCTGCTGATGTAAGAACATGGATCGGCAGTTCCTCCCAAGTTTGAAGCATGCGCTCACGATATCGTTTCAGCTTAGGCTGAACTTCACTTTGCTTCAACTTATCGAGCTTGGTGAATACCATGGCAAACGGAATTCCAGAAACCCCTAGCCACTCCATGAATTCCAGATCGATCTGCTGAGCATCGTGCCTTATGTCTATCAGCACAAACAGAGAAACCAGATTGGTCCGATTCAAGATGTAATCAGCGATCATCTTCTCAAACTTGGCCTTGTGCGACTTTGGCACCTTTGCATAACCATAGCCTGGGAGGTCAACCAGATACCATGTCGAATTGATGGAATAGTGGTTGATAAGCTGGGTCTTACCAGGCGTTGAACTCGTTTTTGCAAGGTCCTTTCTATTGGTAAGCATATTGATGAGAGACGACTTGCCCACATTTGACCGGCCAATGAATGCGAACTCCGGACGGTCTGGTTTTGGGCATTTACTCACATCCGAATTGCTCATCACAAATTCGACTTCGGTTATGAGCATGGTCAGTTATTCACGTGTTTCTTGAGCCAAGGCGCCAAGATCTTATTGAACTCTGCCGGATGTTCCATCATGGGCGCATGGCCACAATGATCAATCCAATACAATTCTGAATTCGGTATCAGGTTATGGAATTCTTCTGCCACTTCGGGCGGGGTCACACCATCATTCCGTCCCCATATCAGACAGGTAGGAACTAAGATGTCCGGCAACTCGTCTTTCATGTTGTGACGAATGGCCGATTTTGCAATGGCTAATACCCGAATAAGCTTATTTCTGTCGTTGATGATACTAAAAACCTCTTCGATCAGCTCTTCGGTGGCATTTGCTGGGTCATAAAAAGTGGTCTCTACTTTTTTCCGAATGTATTCTCTGTCTTCCCTTCGCGGAAATGAACCGCCAAAGGCGTTCTCGTACAAACCCGAACTTCCGGTCAACACCAAGGCCTTCACCTTCTCAGGATGCTCCACTGCGTAAACCAGCGAAACGTGACCCCCTAGAGAATTACCGAGCAATGACAACTCTTCGTATCGTTTAAAATTGACGAACGAATGAATGTAAGAGGCCAACTCCTTGACGTTGGTCTTTAACAACGCAAGCTCATATATGGGCATAATGGGTATTACTACCGTGTAATCCTTCGAAAACTCATCAAGCACATCTTGGAAATTGCTAAGTGCACCGAACAGGCCGTGGAGCACAAGTAAAACTGGGCCCTTGCCTTCTTCAATATACTTATGACCAGACTCCCTTTTAAGCACTTGTTTTCCGTTGTCCGTCAAAATTAACCAAAAATGAAGGGGGGCAAACTCGATAATATCGACTCCGAAGTGATTCGGTTATGAACATTACTTCCACTTTTT
>CAMCFW010000033.1 GCA_945874195.1 Chryseobacterium gleum | reverse complement strand
CTCCTGCCGACCCCTGCGCCAGTGTAACCGCCATGACCTGTGGAACGACTTACAACACCTCCATGAGCGGATCTTCTTCTGCTTGGAACCTTAGTAGTTGTTATATTTCAGGAACCCCAGGACAAGAAAGGGTTTTTAGTTTCACTCCGGCCACAACAGGAAACTACAGATTGGACGTGCCAGCGTTAACAGGTGGCTACATCGACTTCTTTTATAGATCTGGATCATGCAGTGGACCTTCTGGTTGGACATGTTTGGGCGACCTAAATGGTCCAGGGTATACAAATCTCGATCTGATAGGAGGAACAACCTACCATTTTCTACTTGACCCAGAAGGAACAGGTTCATACACTGCAAGTCTGAACTTTATTTGCGCACCATCCAATGATGCATGCGCGAATGCAACCACCCTTACGCTTGATGCTGCGCCTGTAACGGGCAACATTGCTTCAGCAAATCTGGGTTCGGGTGCTTGTTCGGGTTACGATGACTATGATGTATGGTATAAGTTCACAACGCAGTGTACCGGAAACTATGTCGTAACGGTTGATCCCGGATTCGATTTCGATGCGGTGTTTCAGGTTTATGAAGGTAGTTGTTCGGGCACACAGGTGGTTCCTACCGCTGGTTCGGATCTGGGCGATGCGTGTATTGATGGACCTTTTGATAATGGAAACGAGTTTGGCACGTTCAACCTGCAAGCTGGCACAACATATTTTGTTCGGGTGTATGATTTTCAAGCCCTCGTTGACTTAGATATTCCAGAGGGAAGCAGCTTCGTCATTGATGTGAACAATAATGCATCAGCCATAAACTCAGGCTTTGCCACTTGGACCGGAAATGCAACCGACCGCCTGTGGCAAAACTCGGTGAACTGGGATTGTGGCGTGGTTCCAACCGCAACTACTAGGGTAATTATTCCAGCGCAGGTTGCTGTCAATCGCCAACCACAGATCAACAACGGCATATCTGCAGATGTGCTGGACATTGAAATTCAAGGCAGCACAGTCGACCTGTTGGAAGTTTTAAACGGAGGAGACTTGGAAGTGCACACTCCGTAAAATGGAGTGGCAGCACTTCTACTGCTGAAGGCTATTTAACTTATCGGACTGCCGTTGGCAACCGCTTGGCCAGGCAGCACGAACGACAGCGTCCCATCAGGACTTTCGGCCATCAGGATCATACCCTGACTTTCGATGCCTTTGATGTCGCGCGGGGCGAGATTGGCCAACAGACAGACCTGTTTGCCGATGATGTCTTCGGGCGAATAGAACTCGGCAATGCCCGAAACCACGGTGCGTTGGTCAAAGCCCGTGTCAACTTTCAGTTTCAAAAGTTTCTTTGTCTTGGCCACTTTTTCCGCTTCAATGATGGTCGCAATGCGGATGTCGAGCTTCTGAAAGTCATCGAACGTTGCTTCTGGTTTCAGGGGTTCAAGTGCGACTGATTGCGAGGCTGCTGAGGCTTGCTTCAACTTCTCCACCTGTTTCTCCACTTCCTCGTCCTCAAACTTTGTGAAGAGCAGTTCGGCCACGTTGAGTTGATGTCCTGCGGCAATGGTGCTTTCGACATTCCAATTTGCAACAGGAACGTTGAGAATATGTGCCAGTTTCTCCGAAGTGTTCGGCAGGAAAGGCGCGATCACATTCTTCAAATGCTCGGCAATGACCAGCGAAGTGGCTATCACGCGCTGAGCGGCCGCTTCATCGTTCTTGATGGTCTTCCAAGGCTCGTTGTCGGCCAAGTATTTGTTGCCGATGCGCGCCACATTCATGGCACCCGCCAATGCCTGACGGAAGTTGAACCTGTCAAGGTCGGAGGCCACCTTTTCATAATGAGAAGTCACTTCATTCAGAACATCCCGGTCGAATTCTGAGGTCGGTACTTTCCCATCAAAATACTTGTGTGTCAGCACCACCGCGCGATTGACAAAATTGCCAAGAATGGCCACCAGTTCGTTGTTGTTACGAGCCTGAAAATCCTTCCACGTGAATTCGCTGTCCTTGTTTTCGGGCAGAATGGAGGCAATCACGTAGCGCATCGCATCAATTCTATCAGGATACTCTTCCAAATACTCATGCAACCACACCGCCCAATTACGCGAGGTCGAAAGTTTTTGCCCTTCTAAATTCAGGAACTCGTTGGCAGGAACGTTCTCAGGAAGAATGAATTCGCCATGCGCTTTCAGCAGAATGGGGAAGATGATGCAGTGGAAAACGATGTTGTCCTTACCGATGAAGTGCACCAGTCGGGTTTCGGGGTTCTTCCAGTAATCTTCCCAGTTCTTGCCGTTGTCCATCGCCCACTGCTTGGTGGCGCTGATGTAGCCGATGGGCGCATCTAGCCAAACATAGAGCACCTTTCCATCCGCACCTTCAACAGGAACGCGCACGCCCCAATCGAGGTCGCGGGTCATAGCGCGCGCTTGCAGTCCGCCATCGATCCACGAATTGCACTGACCGATCACGTGGTTCTTCCACAGCTTAGGGTTGTGGTGCGGTTTGCCTTCCAGCGTTCCTTTGTTGATCCACTCCTTCAGCCACGTTTCGTGGTGCTGCATGGGCAGATACCAATGTTTCGTGGGTTTCAGAACGGGCGCGTTTCCGCTGAGTGTTGATCGTGGGTTGATCAGGTCGATGGGACTCAGCGCGCTCCCACATTTCTCGCACTGATCGCCATAGGCGCTGTCGTTGGCGCATTTGGGGCAGGTTCCGGTTATGTAGCGGTCGGCAAGGAACTGTTGTGCCTCAGCATCAAAATACTGCTCGCTTTCCTGAACCGTAAAAGCACCCTTTTCCAGCAGTTCCAAAAAATAATCGGAAGCCGTTTCGTGATGCAATTTGGAAGAAGTGCGATGGTAGATGTCGAAGTCAATTCCGAAGTCGGAAAAGGCCTTCTTGATGACCGCATCGTAGCGGTCAACCACTTCCTGGGGCGTAACGCCTTCCTTTTTTGCCTTGATTGTGATGGCCGCCCCGTGCTCATCCGAACCGCAGACGAACAACACCTCTTCGCCCTTCAACCGCATGTAACGCACGAAGATGTCGGATGGGAGGTAGGCACCCGCCAGATGACCCAAATGGATGGGGCCGTTGGCGTAAGGCAGCGCGGCAGTAATGAGATGTCGTTTGTATGCGGTCAAAGCGTTTAATTTGAGGCCACGAAGATAGCATTCAACCTCCGCATGATCGAACCACCATTTCTCAAACCCGGCAGCACCATCGGCATAGTGGCCACCGCACGCAAACTAACGTGGGAAGAAGTGGAGCCGACCATCGGCTTTCTGACCGATGCTGGTTTTACCGTTCGCACCGGACAACGCATGTTCGGGTCGCAGAACCAGTTTTCGGGAAGCGATGAGGATCGCGCAGCCGATATGCAGCGCATGTTGGACGACCCCGCCATCAACGCCATTCTATGTGCCCGTGGCGGTTACGGAACGGTGCGCATCATTGACAGATTGGATTTCACGGAGTTCCAAAAGCACCCGAAATGGCTCTGCGGTTTCAGCGACATCACCGTTCTGCACGGACACATCAATCGGAATTTCGGCATTGCCACGCTACACAGCTCCATGACGTTGAGCATGAAGGCACTGCCCGAAGATCACCTGCAGATAACCACGCTGATCGATTCCTTGAAAGGCGAACTTCCTAGCTACGAATTCCCGTCTCATCCACTCAACCGTAATGGTGAAATGGAAGGCGAGGTCGCGGGCGGAAACCTGTCGGTGCTGTGTTCCATTCTTGGTTCTAAATCAGACATCAACACAGACGGAAAGATCCTTTTTCTCGAAGATCTGGATGAATACCTCTACCACATTGACCGCATGATGATGAACCTGAAACGGAACGGCAAGCTCGCCAAGCTTAAAGGCCTGATCGTGGGCGGAATGACCGAGATGAAGGACAACGCCATTCCGTTCGGGAAAACGGCCGAGGAAATTGTTCGCGAAGCGGTGGATGAATACGATTTTCCCATCTGTTTCAACTTCACCGCAGGGCACATTGATGATAACCGTGCACTTATACTTGGCAAAAAAGCCGCTGCCCGAATAACAGACAGCGGCTCTCAGTTCCAATATAAATCTATCGGTTAGCGTTCCACCTTCTCAAAGTTTGCAGGCACTTTGAAAAGTGAATCGTCCAATTTCTTTCGCTCCAACCGGTCCACCTGAAGGAACCCTTTCTGGTCTCTGAGCAGTGAATTCTCCTGTGCCATCAACGGAAGTTTGTTCCCAAGATCAGGAATGGCCAGGTAATAGGTCGAAAAATTGTCAACCCGGTTCAGTATCTTCAAAAGCTTCGGGAAAAAGCCGTAATCAGAACCTTCCGAGACCCAATACATGATCTCCCGATCGGCTGTTTTGTTCTTCACCCTGATCTGCGAACAGTTTAATCCGTTGATGGATCGGCTCAAGGTTCCTTCAATCACCTCAACGCCAGCCATGACGGCTACCTCGGCCCCTTTGTTCGGACGTTTCATGTATAGTTTCCTCTCATGGCTCAGTGCCAACATCTCCTTTGTGTCCAAGTTGATGAGCAACGTGGCCACCAACTTGTCGCTTCCTTCCACAGTTTCGTCAATGCGCACCATATTCCCCTTCACGTGATAAGCGTATTGGGTCACGTCCATCATGTTCGATTTGGTGAAGTAAATGGAGCCCTCAAAACCTTGGGCAGACACGCTTATTGAAGCAATTGTGAGTAGGCCGATGGCCAAAATCTGTTGAATTCGCATGAGGTCGGTTTTTGCGCGTTTTCTATTAAGTGTGCGGCTTTACGAAGCTGTTCGTCTAAAAGTTTCCAATTGCTTGAATTATCTTGTGACCATAAATGGCAACGCACAATGAACTGGGCACCGAAGGCGAAGCGTTGGCTGTTGCCGAACTTAAAAGGAAGGGCTATTCCATAGTGGCCGAAAATTGGCGAAGCGGCAAGAATGAGCTGGATATTGTGGCACGCATCGGCAATACAATGGTGTTTGTGGAAGTGAAGACCCGATCAACCTCCTTTTTTGGCGACCCGAGCTTGGCCGTGTCAAGCGCCAAACAAAAACGTATCATAACTGCGGCCAACGATTATCTGATGAAACACGGGATCGATCTGGAGGCGAGGTTCGATGTGGTCTCCATCGTCAGCTCGCCAAAAACTACTGTCATCGACCACATGGAAGACGCATTCTATCCGTTTGCCTAAGCTATCTTTGGCCGCAACATGAAAGACCGAAGTAAGAAGCCTTCTCCGAATAAAAGACCGGACGACCGTGCAGCACGGCCATCTGCCGAACGGCAACCCTTCGAGCGCTTCAGGGCCAAACCAAAACCAGCGCCAGCGCGGGCCGATGGAAAATTCGCGGAGCGAAAAGAGAACGAACGGCCGAAGTTGGGCGGAAAGGGCAAAAAACGACCTGATGAAGTGCAGAAAATAACCGTGCTTCCGCGTTTGAACCAGTACATCGCCAAGGCAGGCGTCTGTTCAAGACGCGAGGCTGACGAGCTCATTCTTACCGGAAAAGTGAAAGTGAACGGAAAGATCATGCGCGAAATGGGCCGCAGGGTTCAACTGGACGACAAGGTGGAATATGAAGGCCGATTGCTCCGTGGCGAAGAACTACGCTACATTCTGCTGAACAAACCCAAGGGATTCATTGCCAATGTGACGGACGAAAAGGAACGGAAAACAGTAATGGACCTCATAAAACACGCTTGCCAAGAGCGTGTTTATCCCGTAGGAAGATTGGAAAAAGAGACCACCGGACTCCTTCTTTTCACCAACGATGGCGATCTGGCCCGACAGCTTACCCACCCGGCCACTAGACTGAAGCAGATCTATCATGTTTACCTGAACAAGGGAATGGCCGAGGAGGACATTGAAAAGCTTATGAAAGGCGTGGCATTGGAAGATGGCACGGTGAAGGCAGATGTGGTGAACTATGTGGCAGGCGTAACCGATGGAACTCAGGTCGGTGCTCAGTTCCATTCGGGCCGAAACACGTTTGTTCGCTCCATGTTTGAGCACGTGGGCTACGAAGTTACAAAGCTGGACCGCGCGCTTTATGGAAATCTCACCAAAAAAGACCTTCCGCGCGGCAAGTGGCGACCGCTGAAGGACAAGGAGATCATTATGCTCAAATTGTTGGCCGGAAAATCCGACAAAGCCCCTGTCAAGCCCACGAAAAAGGCTCCCAAGAAACCCTAATCCTCTTTTTTCTTCGAAAGGTCCGGTAGCGGTGTTTCTGGTCTGACATCCTTGCCCGAGCGCTTGCCAATAGATCCACCCCAAAGTCCCATCTGTGGTTCGCGATGTGTCTTTTCGGGCGCGCCCGGATGGGTGCTGCTTGCGAAAGGGGTGTATTCGCTCTTGGCCTGTTTGGTCCGTTTTTGTTTCGAATTGAATTCGTCTTTCTGATATCTGCCTTTGCTGAAGCGCTTATCGGTGGTGCGAACCGCAAACTGTGAGTCAATGTTCACCTTTCGGGTTCTGTTGCTTCTGGTAGCAAACTCATCCTTATCTTGGAAGCTGCCTCTGCCTGACCTGCGATAAGCGAATTCGTCAAAATCTCTGAACTGTTTGCTCCGCTTGCTGCGTGTTGCAAACTCGTCAAAGCTTCTGAAGCGCCCGTCCTTTCTGCTTCGTGAAGCAAATTCGTCCTTATCAAAATAACTGCCTCTGCCTCGACTTCTGCTCGAAAATTCGTCCTTATCTCTGAATAAACTTGAGCGTTTTGTACGCGTGCTGAACTCCGAATACTCCTTTACTGCACCCTGTTTTCTGGTCTTGAAGGTGAAGGGATCCTTGCCCGAATAACCGAAGTGTTGCTGTTTTTTTCCGGAGAAAAAATCGCCCATCTGTGCACCACTTCTGCCTTGCCGAACCGCAGAACTGAACCCGCTGAGTCGCTGGCCCTTGTTCACATTCACCTGCGTGATGGCCATGGCCGGACAGGCTATCTGTGCCGAACTTAAAGCTGTCGAGAGCAGAAAAATGGATATGAACAATAGTTTGCGCAATGGGCAGAAAATCAAAGCAAGTTAACCACTCTTATTTAAATAGTCCATTTCCGGTCTGGTCAACCATGCTGGAACGGTTTGTTGGTCAATTCGTTACACGCTTGCTTTCAATGACGCTTGGCAGCCTGATTCGCATCCTTCATTTCGGTGTTCAGTAGCTTGTAATCCGGTTTCCCTCCTTGATTCACGAGATGGTCGGTCATGACAATGGCGCGCCTTATCCTTATTTCAGAGCTCTTCACATTATCGCTCCAATAGATGAGCGTGCGCTGCGTGCCTTTGGTCAGCCTGTGAAAAAGTTCGTCCGCTTCGGGATTCTGATCCAACACTTCGCGCAGCTCCTCGCTCATCGGAACACCATATTCCGAACGGTCCTTCTCCAGTTCAACGCTGATTGTTTCGCCACGGACAAGGCCGAGTTTCTTGCACCGTTCGCGGTTGAGCAGAATGCGATGTCCGCCCATTCCATCGCCATAAATGGCACAGTGATATTTGACCGTTCCGTTGACCTTGGTTATCACCCTTCGGTCGTTTCCTTCGATGAATGATTCAGCAATCTCGCCTGGCACTTGGAAATACCAATGATAGAGGTCAGAATCATCGTCCTTATTTAGCTGCGATGTGAATTTCATGCCGTGAGTTTGCTCCGAAATTAAGCAGTTAACCAGCAGAAAGGCACCGCGGGATCAACCCCTACTGCGCCAGAAATATGGGGTGAAGAGAATAAGGGCGGTGAACAGTTCCAACCGACCAAGGAGCATTGCGAAACTCAAGGTCCAGATGGCCACATCAGGTAGCTTTTCGAAATTGGTGGCGGGGCCAACTCCGGAAAGACCAGGCCCGGTGTTGCCCATACAGGTGGCAATGGAACTGATGCTGGTAACCAGATCCACTCCGGTAAAGGTCACGACCAGCGAGCCGATGACCCATAGCACAATATAGACCATCACGAAGGTGGTCACCTGGTTGCTGACCTCTTGGGGTAAAGACCTACCGTTGAGTCGCACGGGAAGGATGGCAGATGGGTGCAACTGCCGTCTAAGCTCCAATGTCATGTTCTTGATAAGCACCACGTGACGCACGATCTTGATTCCGCCAGTGGTGGAACCCGCCATGGCCCCAACGAAGAGAAGCATGAAGAAAAGCATGTTCATTGCAGGTCCCCAAAGCGTGTAATCAGATGTGTAGAATCCCGTGGTTGTAATGATTGAAACAACCTGGAACAAGGCATGACGGAAAGCTTCTCCCCAACCTAAGTTGAACTGCGATCCTATATAGAACATCACCAATAGCGAAACAGTGACGATCACAAATATGTAAGCCCTGAGCTCATCGTCCTTCCAAAGACGGCCGAAACGTCCCTTCAGCAGAAAGTAAAAGAGCGGGAAATTCACCCCGCCAAGCACCATATAGAAGGCGGTGATGTACTGAATCAGTGGCGAAAAACCTGCCATGCTATCGTTTCGGGTGCCGAATCCGCCTGTGGCGACCGTGGCAAAGCTGTGACAGATGCTGTCGAACATTCCCATTCCGGCAAGCGTCAGGCAAATGATCTGCGACACGGTGAGCCCGACATAAATAAGCCACAACCGCTTTGCGGTATCGGTAATGCGTGGAGAGATCTTGTCCGTTGAAATCCCGGATGATTCTGCTCCGAACAGTTGCATGCCTCCGATACCGAGAAGTGGCAGAATGGCAACAGCAAGCACGATGATCCCCATGCCCCCGATCCAATGGGTGACGCTTCGCCATAAAAGGATATCCGGTGCGATCACATCGAGGTTGGTGATCACGCTTGCCCCAGTGGTCGTATAGCCCGACATGCTTTCGAAAAATGCATCGGTGAACGAAACAATGCTGCCACTAAGCAGATAGGGCAAGGCTCCTGTGACCGACATGACCAGCCACCCGACCGTTACGATCAATACGGCCTCCCGCTTCTTAATGTTGGGCCGTTCTGTTGGTCGATTGAGCACCCACGCCAGAAAACCTGCGCCAACGGTGATTGTTCCGCTCAAAAGGATAGGAAGCAGGTCGGCCGTGTTGTAATAGAACGTGGCAGGAAGGCACAGATACATGAAAGCCCCATTTATCATGAGCAACATTCCAAGTACACGCAGGACCGACCTCAGCTGCAGGCTCATCCGAACAGGCTTTCGACCTTATGTATGCATTCTGGTTTGGCAACCACCACTACGTGATCCTTGGCAAGAAACGAGAAATCCCCGTTCGGGGTGAATCCCCGTCCATTACGGATAACCCCGCCAACGATAGCGGATTTAGGAAAATGTATGTTCTTAAGTTGCTGACCCACAACCTTCGACCTGTCGCTCACTTCGAACTCCACCACCTCGGCATCCACCCCATGAAGGCTGGTCAACGACACCACGTCACCCTTACGGATGTAGCGGAAAATGAAGTTGGCCGCGATCAGTTTCTTGTTGATTATGGTATCCACCCCGATGTTCTGCGAAAGGTGGATGTAATCCATGTTCTCGACCAGCGCTATCGTCTTTCTGACCTTGTGGTTCTTGGCCACAAGGCATGAAATGATGTTCGTTTCCGAGTTGTCGGTCACCGCAATGAACGCGTCCATCTGGTCGATCCCTTCCTCCTCCAACAGCTCCACGTTGCTTCCGTTGCCATTGATGATGAGTGTGCCCTCCAATTGGTCTGCCAATTCAAAACAGCGCTCCTTGTCGGCCTCGATCAATTTGACGTTGAACTTCAGACTCAGCTTTTTGGCCGTGTGCATGCCCACTTCGTTCCCGCCAATGATCATCACGTTCTTGATCCGCTTGCGCTCCTTGCCCGAAAGGGCCAGAATGTGATGCATGGCGTCCTGTTGGGCAATGAAATAGACGTGGTCGCCAACATGGAAACTCACATCGCCCCTCGGAATGATCGTTTCGTTGTTCCGTAGGATCGCAACCGTCAGAAAGTCATTGTCGGGGTTGAGATAAGCGGCCTCGGCAACTGTTTTTCCGGCCAACGGACTCTTCTCCTCCACCGAGATTCCGACCAGATTCAACAGTCCGCGGTCAAATTCGAACGAATCGGTGAAGGCCACCTCTTTCAACAACCGCTTGATCTCGCGTGCGGCAAGCGTTTCGGTGCTGATGATCTCGTCAATCCCCAACTTCTCCATGTCCAGCTTTTCGCGCTTTAGCAGGAATTCGGTGTTCCGAACGCGCGCTATGGTGCGTTTGGCCCCAAGGTGTTTGGCAATAATGCAGGTGGAAATGTTCGTCTCCTCCGAATTGGTTGCAGCGATCACCAGTTCGGCCTTGCTCACCTGTGCCTCTTCCAGAATGGTGTAGGAAATGGAGTTGCCGCGAATGGTGGCAATGTCCAAATGGTCAGAAGCGTATTTGAGTTTTTCGGGGTCCGTGTCGATCAGAACGATGTTCTGATTCTCCTGGGTGAGCAACTTGGCGAGATGAAACCCAACATCTCCTGCTCCGGCAATTATGATCCTCATGTTCGAAAAGTGGTACAAATGTATATGCATTGACCATGGGCCATACGTAACAGTTCTTTATTTCTGCTCGCCTTGCTTTTCCTAGATTTGACCTTCTAAAATCAAAACCATGCCTTTAGACATAAAATTGATGGCCGAGATCTGCGAAGTGGCTGGCGCACCCGGATTTGAAAAAAGGATCCGCGATATCGTGCTGCGCGAAGTGACGCCTCTGGTGGACGAGGTTTCTGTTGACAACATGGGCAACGTTACCGCCATAAAACGCGGAAAGCAGCGCAAGAAAGTGATGATCGGTGCCCACATGGACGAGATAAGTTTCATGGTTACCCACATTGACGATGCCGGTTTCCTTCGTTTTCATACCCTCGGTGGTTTCGATCCCAAAACCCTGACCGCGCAACGCGTCATTGTTCATGGAAAGCAGGACCTTATCGGAGTGATGGGTTCGAAGCCTATACACGTGATGACCACGGAAGAACGCGCCAAGCTGCCTAAGACCACCGATTTTTTCATTGATCTGGGCATGTCAAAGGCAGAGGTTGAAAAGCTGGTTTCGGTTGGCGATGTGGTGACCCGCGAACGCAAGCTCATTGAAATGGGAAACTGTGTGAACTGCAAGAGCATTGATAATCGCATTTCGGTATTCATTCTTATTGAAGCGCTGAGAACATTGGGCCCCGTGCCTTATGATGTCTATGGTGTTTTCACAGTGCAGGAGGAGATCGGTATTCGCGGGGCGCAGGTTTCGGCACTGCAACATCAACCCGATTTCGGATTCGGACTGGATACTACCATT
>CAMCFW010000032.1 GCA_945874195.1 Chryseobacterium gleum | reverse complement strand
AGTCCGACCGTGTCCTTTACCGCCTTCGACCACACCTTATCATCTGTTAGGTCGAACAGAAGGATGCCATCGCGGTATTCCTTTAAAAGCGCCTTATATTCGGGATACTTGGTAGGAAGCATGTCTTCTTCATACGCCATCAACATTTCTTCGGCATATTGACCGAACATGGAGTTGAGCAATGCGGTAAGATCCTCTGCCTTTCTCCTTACTTGATGTGTTCCGATGTAGGCTGCAAGGTCGGCCTGAGTGAATTTCTTCGAACCGATCTCCAACACAACACCGGTCAGATTCTTAGCCGTGTCGGCATTCCATTTTCCTTCCACCAGCGCATCAGTCAGGTAGCTTCTAAGTCCATCAACGTTTGCGCGGTTCTCTTTGTATCCGTATTCCTTCTTGATTCTGTTGATCACAGAAAGTTTGCTCATTTCCGAACGGCTGTCCTTGGCCACCTTGGCGCTCAATTCTTTTTCGGAATCTTCAAAAGATGGAACTGCATAACGCTCCAAACGCTTGATGATGTGCCAGCCGTAATCGGTTAGAACGGGCTCAGAGTAGTCTCCGTCATTCTTCAATCCGAAGGCGGCATCTTCAAATTGTGGCACCATACGACCCGCTCCGAATCGTGGAAGTTCACCGCCTTTTTCAGACGAACCTTTGTCTTCTGAATATTTCTTGGCAATGTCTTCGAAACTTTGTCCCTTGTCCAGAAGATCCTTCACCTCGCGAACCTTCAATTCTGCCGCTTTCATGTCTTCGGGCGTGGCTTCTTTTCCTGTCTTTATCATGATGTGAGCAGCTCTGATCTCTCCCTGCGTGTCGCGCATTCCTTCCACCTTTATGATGTGATATCCGAATCGGGTACGGATCGGTTGGCTGATCTGACCGATGGGAGTAGAGAATGCTGCGGATTCGAACGGGTATACCATTCTTAGAACGGAGAACCAACCTAAATCTCCTCCATTGTCTTTGGCCGATGGGTCTTCAGAATTCTTCTTGGCCAGTTCAGCAAAATTGCCTTTCAAGGCTTGCTTTCTAATGGAAACGATCTTGTTGTAAGCAGCAAGCGTGTCTTTCGGAAGGTCGTCCGGACCCACCTTCACCAGAATATGGCTGGCCCTTATATCTTTCAACGAACGCTGGTAGGCTTCTTGGATCAGCTTGGCGGTTACCTCCTTATCGGTAAGGTATGGCTTGGCCAATTGTTTCTGGTATCCTTTCAGCTCTTCAATGAATTTCTTGATGGTATCAAGTCCTAGCTCCTCTGCTTCGCGGACCTTCAATCGGAAATTGATGTAAAGTTCAAGGTAGTCTTCCAGGTCTTTCTGGTCAACCACGGCATCGCGGTTGTTCTTCTTGTAAACGGCTTCAAATTCAGAAAGTCCTATGTTCTGTCCATCTACGGTTAAGAGAACAGGGTCTTTCGACTGAGCGCGAAGGTCTAAGCTGCTAGCAAGGACAACGCCAAGCAGGGCTGTTTGAAAAAAGATGTTCTTCATGATCATAAACGATTTTATTTGGGCTCGCAAAAATAGAAAAATGCGAACGCCAAACCCATCGCTTATGGACTGTAATTGGGTGCTTCGCTCGTAATGGTCACACCATGTGGGTGAGATTCTCTGAATCCGGCCGGAGATATTTTAATGAACTTGGCGTTCTGAAGGTCGGCTATGGTCTTGGCTCCGCAATAACCCATTCCGGCTCTTAACCCTCCAACTATCTGATACATCACCTCGGTCAAGGTTCCTTTGTAGGGCACCCGACCAACGATTCCTTCTGGAACTAGTTTCTTGATGTCGTCCTCGGTGTCTTGAAAATACCTGTCCTTCGATCCTTTTTGCATGGCTTCGATGGAACCCATTCCGCGATAGGTCTTGAACTTTCTTCCTTCCAGAATGATGGTGCGCCCGGGCGATTCTTCTGTTCCTGCAAACATGCTGCCCGCCATAACCACATCGGCACCGGCCACCATGGCCTTCACCACGTCTCCGGTGAATTTGATGCCACCATCGGCAATGACCGGCACGCCAGATCCCTTAATGGCATTGGCCACATCCATCACAGCGGTCAACTGTGGAACTCCAACCCCAGCAATGATCCGGGTTGTGCAAATGGAGCCAGGACCGATCCCGACCTTCACCGCATCGGCACCGTTCGCAACCAATAATTTGGCAGCAGCTGCTGTGGCAATATTTCCTACTACCACCTGTAGGTCTGGGAATGCCTTCTTCGCGGCTTTCAAAGCATCTATCACTCCTTTTGAATGGCCGTGTGCGGTATCAATGATGATGGCGTCAACACCTACATGGGCCAAAGCTGTCACTCGGTCTATCATGTCTGGAGTTACGCCAACGGCCGCAGCCACGCGCAATCGTCCCAAACCGTCTTTGCAGGCGTTCGGTCGAAGTTTGGTCTTAATAAGGTCTTTGTACGTGATCAATCCCACCAGTCGATAATCCTTATCAACCACTGGAAGTTTCTCGATCCGATGTTTCTGAAGCAGTGCCTCGGTCTTGATCACATCAGTCACCTCGGTGGTAGTGATAAGTCCTTCAGAGGTCATCAGTTCGCTGATCGGACGCTTCATGTTCTTCTCAAAACGAAGGTCGCGATTGGTAATGATGCCCACCAGTTTTCGGTTTTCATCGACCACCGGAATGCCACCGATCTTGTATTCGTGCATCATGTTCTCGGCATCGCCCACCAAGGCGTTGGCCATCAGAGTGACAGGGTCTAGGATCATGCCGCTTTCGGCCCTTTTCACCTTGCGGACCTCAAGTGCCTGTTGATCGATGGTCATGTTCTTGTGAATGACCCCAATGCCGCCTTCCTGCGCAATGGCAATGGCCATGGCCGCTTCGGTCACGGTGTCCATGGCAGCCGAAGCGATCGGTACGTTTATAGAGATGTTCTTGGTGAATTTGCTTGCGATATTCACATCGCGAGGCAGAACTTCAGAATAATCGGGGACCAAGAGAACATCGTCATAAGTAAGTCCCTCACCTTGGAACTTGTCTGAGTCTAATGACATGAGCGAATTTTTCTTTGCGATAAAATTCGTGCAAATGTAAAAATTTAACCCGAGTCAAGGGATGGACACAACTGTTTTGCCATCGGGTTTCGTACCATCAGTTCATTCCTTATTTTTGGGCTTCCAGCATGAATAGGAATACTCATCCTTCAGCCTTCAATTTGTTGTGCATTTCGGCCATGGCCATGGGTTTTTCATGCCTGCTCAATGGCTGTCAGGTTTTTGTTGACCTAGGATTGAAAAGTTCGACCTTCGAAATGTATGATGCAAGGGTTGAGGGTACTGACCTCAATTTCAATCTACTTCTGCTTCCTGGATATAAGGAGAATGACCCCGCATACCGATACATTATCAAGTATTACGACAATGACCGATGTACAGGCGAATATTACGCTGCCGATACACTTCAATATGAAGTTGAAGGAACATGGAGCTTGCCTGAAGAAGACCTGCTGCGGATCGATCTGGATGATTTTGTGAAGGCCGATTTTCACATCACCAAATTGGACAAGATCACCTACCTGCTCGAAACCGAAGCGAACGAACATGGTCTTCCCATCGAGCCACCGACCTTGCCGCTCAGGCTATTCAATAGAAAAATCTATTGATGGCTGAAGAAAAGGTCTATGACCACATCGTTATCGGCTCTGGTTTTGGTGGAAGCGTTTCTGCCATGCGCCTTTCTGAAAAGGGATATGATGTGCTGGTCTTGGAAATGGGCAAACGCTGGGAATCGAAGGACTTTCCCAAGACGAATTGGAACGTCCGCAAATTCCTTTGGGCACCCGGAATAAGGGCATTCGGAATTCAAAAGATCAATTTTCTTAACCGAATAATGGTGCTTGGTGGGGCTGGCGTGGGCGGTGGAAGTCTGGTTTACGCTAATACACACATGTTTCCGCCCGATGCTTTTTTCAATAATCCGGTCTGGTCTGGCATCCGCGATTGGAAGGAGACCTTGAAGCCGTTCTATGCCAAAGCCCGTTTCATGCTTGGCAGTTCCAAATATGAAAAGGAAGGCCCAGAAGATGAAGTAATGAGGCAGATCGCCATTGACATGGGCCGTTTGGAAACCTACAAACCTGTTGATCATGTCGGAGTTTACCTTGGCGACCGGAAAATAGAACAGGATCCCTATTTCCAAGGCCTTGGTCCAATGCGCAAAGGCTGCATAGAATGTGCCAACTGCATGGTTGGCTGTCGCTACAATTCCAAGAACACGCTCGACAAGAACTATCTCTGGTTTGCCGAGAAATGGGGAACGATAATAGAGGCTGAAACGCGCGTCATCAAGGTCGAATTCAAGGATGACATGTACCATGTCCACACCGAGTCGTCCACTTCATTCTTCAACAAGAAACGAAGGGTCTTCAAAAGCCGCGGGATCGTTTTCTCAGCCGGTGTTCTTGGAACCATGAAGTTGCTTTTCCGTCAGAAAGAGGAATTCAAAACGCTGCCTAACCTTTCGGATAAACTGGGGGCTAATCTGCGCACCAATTCCGAATCGCTCTGCGGCATTGCAGGCATCGACACCAAAATGAACCACGGACTGGCCATCAGTCGCGTGTTCAATCCGGATGAGAATACGCATATTGAACTGGTGAAGTATGGCGATGGCTCAGGAGCTATGGGTCTACTTTCTGTGATGGCCGCTGGCGATGGCCCGGCCGTTGTTCGCACGTTGAAAATGCTGTGGAATTTCATCACACATCCATTGAAGGCGTTAAATGTGGTCAGACGGGATTTTGCCCATCATTCCATCATTCTGTTGGTGATGCAGTCACTTGACAATGCGTTGCAAATGAAGTGGAAGAAAGGGTTTTTCGGGGGCAGTCTGAAAGTGGCCAATGGCGAGAACACACAAGTTCCGGCCTACATAGAAGTGGGGCAGAACGTGATGCATCGCTACGCGGAAAAAACGGGTGGAACCGCCATGAACGCCACCACCGAAGTGCTGTTCAACATGTCGTCAACCGCACACATTCTGGGTGGCTGCCCAATGGGCGAAACAAAGGAAACGGGCGTGGTTAACGATCGATTTGAAGTGCACGGCCATCCTAACATGCGTGTTTTGGACGGTTCCATCATTCCGTGCAATCTGGGCGTCAATCCAAGCCTCACCATCACGGCATTGAGCGAATATGCCATGAGTCATGTGCCTGAGAAAATCGGTAATACGCGCCTCACGTTAGAGCAGCAAATGGACGCCAAGACGGTGGCATGATTCGAATATTTTTCCTTTTCCCGTTTCTCCTATTTTCCTGCGTGCATGCTCAAAACCCTGATGTTCCTTTCTGCGGAACGGTAAATCACGGGCTGGAACTGGTTTCGGTGTCCAAGATCGGTTTCGGTTCTTGTGCAGATCAGAATGCACCATATCCGGTGCTTGTAAAAATGAAGGAGCGGAATCCTGATGTGTTCTGCTGGTTGGGCGACAACATCTATGGCGATTCGCATTCCATGAAGGTGATCCGCGAAAAATACACCAAGCTAGGATGTCATGAGGAATTCCGAAAACTGAACGAATCGACCTTCTTCCTTGCCGTTTGGGACGACCATGATTATGGTAAGAACGATGGAGGTAAGTTCTACTCGAAAAAGGAAGATTCCAAGCAACTTTTCCTCGAATTCTGGAACGAGCAGTCCGAAACCCGTTCCGATCACAAGGGAATCTACCATTCGAAGATCGTTGGAAAAGATGGTCAGCGGGTGCAGTTCATCATGCTCGACACACGCACATTCCGCGACCCATTGAGGCTGAATCTTGGAGGACATCTTTTTAAGACCAAGAAAAAGTGGAAGAATGACTATATCCCAATTCAGCGAAGATCAGCCACGTTTCTTGGCAAAGAACAGTGGGGTTGGCTGGAGGGTGTTCTTAAAGAACCGGCCGATATTCGCATAGTCATGAGCAGTAGTCAGTTCGGGATAAGTTACAACGGCTACGAAGCGTGGGCAAACATGCCACGCGAACGCGAAAAGTTCATCTCTCTTATTCAGAAGACCAAGGCCAATGGGGTCATATTCATTTCTGGCGATGTGCATTGGGCCGAAATTTCGAAGATCAATATAGAGAACGGCTATCCGCTATATGACATCACTTCAAGTGGCATAACGCAGGACTGGAGCCACATTGAACCGAATGACAATCGGGTGGGCGAAGCCTTTCCTTCAAACAATGCCGGACTAATAGAAATTGATTGGAATCAGCCCGACCCGCTCGTTCAGTTCAAGATCATAGATGTGAAAGGAAATGAGGTTCTTACACATCAGATCCGGCTTTCAGAGCTGAGTTTCCCTTAGAACTTGTAGTTCAAACCCAACAACCACGGACTCAGAATGGTCGAAAACTCCATGTTGAAACCAAGTCCTTGTACCTTTTTGATCGGATAGACCCGAACACCAGCTCCTCCAGTAATATAATAGGAGTATTTGGTTCGCACCGGAAGGTTGGTGTCGTAATGATCAAAACCAACCGCCAGATTTCCATAAACATCGATGATGTCGCCCCTCAGGTTAATCTTAACAAGATCATCAATCAGATGGTAAAGGTGAAAATTGATACGACCACCGCCCGTGTAAACATCCAGTTTATAGGCATTCTCGCCCCAAACAGGTTTTCGATGGAGCATTCCACCATAGAGGCTAATGCCAACATAGCGATGAAGACCATACTCCAATGATAGAAGGACAGGAGCTCCACTTGCCTTTCCGTAACCGTAAGAATTGCCGAAGAAACCAGTGTTCAGACTGACCACAAAGTTTCTTCCGTCAAAAGAATAGCCCCTGTCAAGGTCATTCTTTGCCTTTTGGGCAAACACAAAAGTTGAACTTAGCAGAACGATGGTGATTGCAAGAATTGAGTTTCGAGTTTCCATGATTTCCTAACGTTTTCATGAAGTTACTCAGGTGCAGTCCGAAGCGTTTCGGTCGTTCATCGATGCGAATCGTCAATACTTAGAAATGTAACATATCTCTGTCTTTTCAGAACAGATGTTTCACTTGCAACATGATCGATATCAGAGACTTGTGTCGTTGGCCGACACTTTGCTTCCGTTAGATATGAGAAGAAGACCGAGAAAAGTGATTGACCCGTTCAGGATCAACAATTCATTTCCGAATTTATATCCGCCCAAGTAGGTTACTGAATTGATGTTGATGAAATAGCAGACTGCAGGCGAAAGCAAACAGATAAGCGGAACCAGTCGGTCATTCACACTCCTTTTGGAGAAAAGACCGAAGGCGAACATGCCCAGCAACGGACCGTAAGTGTATCCGGCCAACATGAGCACGGTATCGATGATAGCAGCGTTGTTCATGGCCTTGAAAACCAGGATCACGAGCAGCAGGATCACCGCAAAGCCGATATGGACCACGTGCCGGATCGAGGTCTTTTTCTTTTCCGAGTAACTCTTGTTCTCCGCGTCAAGAAAATCGATGTAAAAGGATGTTGTAAGCGTGGTCAGCACCGAATCAGCACTTGAAAAAGTGGCCGCAGTAAGCCCGATAATGAACACCAGTCCCGCAAATGTTCCTAAGTGTTGAAGCGCTAGCATCGGAAACAGGTTGTCTGTCTTTGCAGGAATGGCAATCCCTTTACTTTCTGAATAAACATATAGTAGCGCGCCTAGCGAAAGGAAGAACAAGTTAACAACCGCCATCACAATGCTGAACCAATAAATGTTTTTCTGTGCATCGCCCAGCGACCGACAACTTAGGTTCTTCTGCATCATGTTCTGGTCGAGCCCGGTCATCACTATGGCAATGAACATTCCTCCAAGAAACTGTTTTGGAAAGAATGACTTCTCTTGCCAATCCCAAAAAAACACCTTGGAATAATCGCTGCTGGCCACAGTATTGGCCATTTCACCGAAATTGAGGTCGAGTTCGGAACTTATTGCCCAAATGGAGAGAACGACTCCTAGAAGCAAGAATAAGGATTGAAAGGTATCGGTCCAGACCAGTGTTTTAATTCCACCCTTATAGGTATAGACCAGCATCAACACAATGATAGCGGAGACGGAAAGCCAGAATGGAACTCCAAAATGGTCAAAAACAAAGAGTTGAATAACCCCGGCCGCGAGGAAAAGTCTACCGGCCGCTCCAAGCGTGCGCGAAAGGAGAAAGAAGAATGACCCCGTCTTTTGAGAATATGCTCCGAATCGCTGTAACAGATAGGTGTAAATGGATGTGAGATTCAACCGGTAATACAGCGGAAGCAGCAGGCTGCCGATCACATAGTAGCCGAGAAGATATCCAAGCACTAGTTGCAGGTAAGAGAAATTGGACGACCCCACCGCGCCTGGAACCGATATGAACGTGACACCCGAAAGTGAATCGCTGATCATTCCGAATGCTACGGCATACCATGGTGAGGTCTGGTTGCCGAGGAAGTAGCTTTTATTGTCAGCATTACGACTCGTCCACCACGCGATCAGCAACAGAATGGAGAAATAACCGCCTATGCAGCAGATGATAAGGATGGGCGACATGGAAATCGAAGATAGGCCATGAGTTGTTCGCTGAATTGGAGAATCTCAAGAGTTATTCAACATAGATCTGTGTGTAACCGCAGTTCGCAGCGTTCATTTCCGTACTCGAAATGCGAATGAAACCAGACCCATCTATTGGGTCTCATGAATTTGTGCATTGCAGTTGTTTGTCCATAAGAATCAAATACTTACTTTTGCCGTCCGCTTTTTTGAGCGGTAATTAAACACAAACAAATAATTGATTTATGAACCAGTACGAAGCCGTTTTCATTTTAACTCCCGTTTTGTCTGAAGCTCAGATGAAGGAAGCGGTAAAGGATTACGAAAAGTTCATAAAAGCTGATGGAGGCAAAATTGTCTCTACGGAAGACTGGGGTCTGCGCAAATTGGCGTATCCGATCCAAAAGAAATCCAATGGCTTTTACAATCTTTTCGAATTCCAAGCCAATCCTTCGCTGATTGCTGAACTTGAACTGAAATTCAAGCGAGACGAACGTGTGATCAGATTCCTAACCGTAAAAATGGACAAGTTCCATGTTGAATATGCGGTGAAGAGAAGAGACCGATTAAAGAACCCTAAACCAGCTAAAGCTTAAGGACATGGCAGGAAAGAAAGAAGGAGAGATCAGATATCTGAATCCTCCTACAGTAGAAGTACAGAGAGACAAGTATTGCCGATTCCAGAAATACGGCATTAAGTTCATCGACTATAAAGACCCGGATTATCTGTTGGCCTTTATCAACGAACAGGGAAAGCTTCTTCCAAGAAGGTTGACCGGAACATCGTTGAAATATCAGCGCAAAGTGGCTCAGGCCGTTAAGCGTGCACGACACATTGCATTGATGCCTTACATTGCTGACTGTTTAAAGTAAAAGACCATGGAAGTAATACTTAAAAAAGATGTGGACAATCTTGGCTACAAGAACGATCTTGTAACCGTAAAGTCAGGGTATGCCCGTAATTTTCTGGTACCTCAAGGTTTGGCTGTTGTGGCTAGCGAAAGCGCCAAAAAAGTAAGAAACGAGGACTTGAAACAGCGCGCTCATAGAGAAGCGAAACTGATTGAAGAGGCAACCAAATTGCTTAAGAAGATCCAAGATGGAAATGTGAAAGTGGGTGCCAAGGCTGGCGAAGGAGATAAGATCTTCGGTTCGGTCAACAGCATTCAGGTAGCAGAGGCTATTAAAACCGCCACGGGAGTGGAGGTTGACCGTAAAAAGGTAGGTTTGAAAGAATCTGCTGTTAAAACCCTTGGAAAATACACGGCCACCATTAAACTTCACAAAGAAGTGGAAGGTGAATTCGAATTTGAAGTGGTTGCGGAGTAATTCCCGATAAACATTGAAAATAAAAGCCCCGATCAGGAAACTGATCGGGGCTTTTATTATTCGAACCTCAAACTCTCGATAGGATCCAGATTGGAAGCCTTGATGGCAGGATAGATTCCCGAAACAACTCCGACAATGAAGCAGATGATCACGCCTGTGATGATCCAAAGCCAAGGGATGATGAATCCGCCCCCGATGAAACTCGAAACCCCGTTTCCGATCATTATTCCGAATACGATTCCGGCCAAGCCTCCCAATACAGAAATGGTGATCGCCTCAACTAGAAATTGCATACGAATGAACGCTTTGGTGGCCCCAAGAGCCTTGCGAACACCTACTTCGCGGGTCCGCTCAGTAACAGAAACAAGCATGATGTTCATCAATCCGATGGCGGCACCAAGCAATGTGATGATGCCAATGAGAAAACCGGCCACCTGAACTTCATACAAGTTGTCGACCAGCATTTTGGAAAGATTGTCGCTGCGGATCACCTCGAAATTATTCTCTTCGCCAGCCCGCATTCCCCTCACCACCCGGAAAGTCCCCGTTGCCTCGCTTATGGCACTTTCCAATGAAGTGACATTGTCGGCCAATACACTGACGGTGAATGACGTTTTCGGACTCAGATAATGTTGGCGGGCATTGGTGAGCGGGATCATACAGGTCTTATCGCCACCGAAACCCATGCTCGAACCCTTCTCGGCCATCACTCCTATCACTCTATATTTCGACCCACCTACGGTCAAATCCTTTCCAACTGGGTCGATCTGACCGGGGAATAACACCTTTTTGATTTCCTGACCTATCACGATGACCGGAATTCCGAAGCGCAATTCCATCTCCGTAAAATTCCGGCCGTGCGAGATCTCATAACCACTGGCTGCAAAATAATTGTTGTCGCAGCCCATCACATTAATGTTCGGTTGGGTCTTCTCCGATCCATATTTCAGCGTTGCTGCGTACGAAGCTGCAGCAGACACGCTGACCAACGCGGGAAACTGAAAGCTTTTTTGAAATCGCTCAGCTTCGCGAAACGTAACCCGAGCATAATGTTTCGGCTTCACGCCACCTCTTCCTATCCTTATATTACTGCCACGATTACGTATGGTGAAGGTGTTGGCACCCATGCTGGTGAAATTGCTCGTGATCGAACTCTTGATCCCGTCAATGGAAGTAAGAATGCCGACCAAAGCGGTTATCCCGATGGCGATGATCAGCATGGTGAGAATGGCGCGCAGCCATTGGCTTTTGATGGCCCCAAAGGCCACCTTCACGTTCTCCAGAACCAGTTGAAAATACTTATCGTTCATTCCCATTTGAGCCAGCGCAAGGTAGCCATTTGATAATGGATTTTACCTTGATTATGGTATTCCGATCACTTACCTTCGCGCCCGAAAAATCAGACTTACTAATCATAAATAACGCATATAGATGGCTTTTGATCTGGATATGATA
>CAMCFW010000031.1 GCA_945874195.1 Chryseobacterium gleum | reverse complement strand
TCCCGCTGGTGCCTATTCAGTGACAGTTACTGATGCAAACGGTTGTCAATCTTCGGATGCCGCATCACTCAGCGACCCCGGTGGACTGTCGGTCAGCTTGAGCGCGAGCCCATCAGAATTGACCATTTGTGCTGGAACAGCCATAACGTTCACCGCAGGTGGAGGTGCCATCAGCTACGAGTTCTTTGTCGATGGGCTTTCTGTTGGTTCCACTAATCCGTACCTCAATTCTACCTTGAGCGATGGCCAGACTGTTGCAGCTACTGGAGTAGATGCGAACAACTGTACCGCAACAAGTCCAGGAAGGACCTACCAAGTATTGCCAGTGCCGAATGCCAGTCTTAACCTGCCAACTTCGGCCTGTTCGAATGACGATCCGATCTTATTTACTGGTGCTTTCCCAGTTGGTGGCGAGTATTCTGTTGTTTATGGCGGAATTGAGATAATTGGGAATCTCTTCTTCCCAGACCTTGCAGGTCCAGGTCCAATTGATGTTAATTACACCTTTACTGCTGGCAATGGTTGCTCCAGTACCGTTACAGATAGCTATGCGGTTCTGCAATCGCCTCAGGTCAATCTCGGAAACGACACAACCGTTTGTTCAATCACGCTGAATGCTGGTTCTGGTTATGCTAACTATGCATGGTTACCTTATGGAGAGGTTACTCAAACAATTCAGGCAATTGTGAATGGAGTGTATGAGGTAACAGTAGAGGATGCTAATGGATGTTTCGGAACTGATCAGATCGGCATTACTGTTAATCCGATTCCATCACCTACTGTTACTCCAGCAGGCATCATAGAATTCTGTATTGGTGAAACGATAACGATCACAGCACAGTCGGGCTTTCAGTCTTACAGTTGGTCAAATGGACCTACGGGTACAACAACAACCGTGAGTGCTTCGGATACGATTACCTTGACCGTTACCAATCAGTTCGGATGTGCTGGTGAAAGAGAGGTCATTGCCATCATGTACACGCCAATGCCTGGAGCCCAGATCACATGGGATGGCCCGCTTGAGTTCTGTATTGGTGGTTCGGTGAATTTGAACGCAGGTCCAGGATATGCATCCTATCTGTGGAACAGCGGTTCAACAACACAATCGGTTAATATCATCGAGTCTGGCGAATACACCGTTATCGTTCTTGATGGTAATGGTTGCATTGACAGTTCAATGGTTGCTGACCCTGTCGAGGTAACGGTTTGGGATCCAGAACCGATAATCGCTGTTGCTGGTGACGTGTTGTCCATAACAAATGCAGGAGACTTTGTTTCTTATCAATGGTTCTATAATGGAAACCCAATTCCTGGAGCAACAAGTGCTTCTTACGATATTGTCGGTTCAGGTACAGGACAGTACACGGTATGCGTTGTAGATGATGAAGGTTGCCAAGGCTGCTCGTTCGTTTACGAAATGACCTGCTGTGTTGGAATTGAAGAAGCCAATTTCGATGGTAACGTAAGCGTCTATCCAAACCCGAACAACGGACATTTCACGGTGGAGGTTGAATTGGCCCAGCAGATGAACGTGAGCATCGGATTGTTTGATATGGTAGGTAAACATATCTGGATGGATAGTTCAATTGGAACTGCAAGCGAAGCGCGAAAGCAGTATGATCTTAGCGAGATGCCTGATGGGGTTTATTTCTTGAGGATCAGAGCTGACGACCAGACAACTGTGGTTAAGTTGATCAAGCAGTAATACCTCATAAAGGGATTAGAAAAGAAAAGCCCCGCAAATGCGGGGCTTTTTTTGTGTCTCAAAATTGCGAAGTAGTAAAGAGTTTAGCCTCTTAAATGATAACTCTTCGGTTGAACGAAAGCCCTGATACCAGCGTGGGATAGCGTTGAACCGAGACCTGAATGACCGCGACCGCTCCAAGGAATATTCGGGCTGACGCGATCGCAGCAGTTCCAATAAACCGTGCCCGAGTTCATTTGTGTCATAATGGCTTCCGCTCGAACAGCATCTAAGGTATAGACCGCTGATGTGAGGCCGTAAGGCGTGTCTACCATAAGAGAGATTGCTTCGGTATCGTTCTTCACTTTCTGAATGCCAATGATCGGACCGAAACTTTCGTCCATCATCACTTTCATCGTGTGGTTCACGTTGGTCAGCACGGTAGGCTCAAAGTAGTATCCGCTTCTATCGGCCCGTTTTCCACCGAGTAACAGCGATGCACCTTTTTTAACCGCATCCTTCGCCTGATCCTCCAATACTGCGATCTGTGCTTCCCGCGTCAATGGGCCAAGAAACACACCATCATCCGTTGGGCTGCCCAACTTCATTTGCTTCGCCTCTTCGAGGAAAGCTTTCACATAGTCATCATAAATGTTTTCGTGCACGTAAATACGCTCAACTGCACAACAGCTTTGGCCATTGTTGTAGAATGCGCCTTCAACGCCCGAAGCGGCTACGGTCTTCACATCCACATCATCACAGACATACATCGGGTCTTTTCCGCCAAGTTCCAATCCTATGGGAACCAGTTTTCCGGCCACGCGTTCGGCAATGTATTTTCCGGTATTGTAAGAACCCGTGAAGAAATAACCGTCAAGTGGAAGATCGAGAAGTGCTTCTCCAGCATCTTTCGCACCGATGACAACCTGAAAAACATCCTTCGGAACTCCGGCCATCCAAAGTAATTCGGCCATGTTCAGCCCAGTTATTGTGCTGAATTCTGATGGCTTGTAAAGAACCGCATTTCCACCGATAAGAGCTGGAATGAAGACATTCATGCCAACAAGGATCGGATAGTTCCAAGCCGAAATGTTGGCGATAACTCCAAGCGGTTCGTAGGTCAATTTCTCTCTTGTTGCTCCTTCAGAAACCATCCATTCCTCGGCCAAATACTTCTCGCTGTTCTCCACAAAGAATTTGCTACGACCTATTCCTCCGCTTATTTCTCCTTTGGACTGCGATAGAGGTTTGCCGACCTCATCAGTCAGTTCTGCGGCAACTGTTGATGAGCGCTCAGCAAGTAGCTCATTGAATTTGGCCACGATGGCTATGCGCTCCTTTAGCGGAACCTTGGCCCATTTCGGCTGTGCTTTTTTTGCCGATACGAACTTAGCCTGAATGCTAGCTGTTGTATCTTCTGGCTGTTCTCTCAGAAGTTTTCCTGTTGAAGGATTGATGATTTTCATTTAGTTGATTTGACGAATGATAGGAATGTATCGATGATTTTAAAGGGGTCAATTAGCTTGTCGCCAAGTGTATGGAAGAATTCTGGATGCCATTGAACTCCCATGATCTTTCCGGGCGCGGCACTTTCGTGGATGAAAGCTTCCAGAATTCCATCTTCCTTACAGTATGCTTGCGGAATCAGTCCTCGGCCTAGGTCTTTGGCTGCTTGATGATGCACAGAGTTCACCATGGGATCTTTCGCATCAGCGTAAAGACCTTCCATGAAGGAGTCTTCAACAAATTGAACACCATGATGCACCCTGTCGTACTCGATGGCATCGCGATGTTTGATGCTTTGTGGCCTTTGGGTTGCAATGTCCTGATAGAGGGTGCCACCGTAAAAGGCGTTCATTAATTGGAACCCACGACAGATTCCCAGAATTGGTTTCTCTTCTCGAAGAAAGAGATCCATGAGTTCCAGTTCATATTCATCCCTGATACGGTCGCCAAGCCAGCGGCCAATCGGTTTTTCGCCATACGACTCTGGCGCAAGGTCTGCACCGCCCTGAAGCACTAGTCCATCCATCTCCCTTATAAAAGCCTGCTTTTCGGCCTTTGGCAATTCAGGGATCAGAATAGGCATCACGTTGGTCCGCGCAACGTAAGCGGCCATATCGTTTTCGAGATAGGAAAGTGTTTTCGGCCCGAAGGTTGTCCTTTCCAGATCTGGATGAAAGAAGCAAGCAGAAACACCGATCTTGATCATGGCGCAAAGATACATTGGCAATAGGTCCGCTCATTCCGCGTTAGCTAACTTTATCGCTCTATGAAAACGCGTGTGCAGGTATTTCTTCTTTGCGTTTTACCGCTCGCTATTTCCGCACAGAAAGTGGAGTGGGAGGCAACTTCTGTCAACTTTGGAAACGTTCGGGATTGGAACAGTCCACCGGCCACGTTCAGATTCACAAACACAGGTAGCAAGAAGTTGATGTTCCTTCCGCAGAAACATGGTAGAGAGGTGTTGGTCAGCTATCCGAATCGTGCGTTCATGCCGGGCGAATCGGGAGAGATCACCATTCAATATTTCACGGGTGAAACAGGGGCGTTTTCGCAAACGGTTGACGTGTACACGAATGCGTCCAACCGCGCGGATCAGCTTTCGGTCAAGGGAAACATCAAGAGCATTTATGCAAATGCGCTTACCGCGTGTCCTTCGTTTCAGGATCCACAACCCATAAGCACTTCGGAACCGAATGTCATACAAGTGGTTGATGCGGCCACAGACAGGCCCATTCCCAATGCGCAAGTTGAGGTCTTTGACCGAGGAATTAGAAAGGCTATCAATGGAACCAACCGCGATGGCGTGGCCGTCAACTGGATAGAAACGGGAACTTACGTTGCCGTGGCATCAAAGGACGGTTATCAGAATGCCGAGCAGGAGGTCAGTTTCAGTAAACGGAACCGAAATAACGTCATTTATCTCAACAGAAATGTGGCGTCCAAAATGGATGAACAGGCGGTCGCTGAATCAGTTGATGGTCGCTGGGAAGATGAACCGATCCGATCACCGGAGATCAGGGTTCGTGTATCGGAAGTGGCTGTAGAAGAAATGAATCTGGGAATAAGAACGAACGATCAACTTGACGAGATTGATCTTGGAATTGCGACCAATGATGTTTTGGCTGAAGCCGCGACCGTTCCGCAGAATGAGATTGCCGAAGTCTCTGATCTAGGCATTCGTTCCAATGATCAATGGGATGAACCAGTTGCGCAGGCCGATCCTCCAGTGATCGAAAGTCGTCAAGCTATAGTTGCAACGCCAGAACCAGAATTTTCAACCGAAAAGTTCAGACCGAATAATATCCTTTTGCTCATGGATGTTTCTGGTTCCATGAAGGAGGACGGTAAAATGGAGAAGCTAAAATCTTCTATCCGCAGGCTGGTCATGATGCTTCGCGAAGTGGACGTGTTGACCTTGATCGCTTACAATTCCGATTCATGGGTCGTTCTGCCACCAACACCCGTAACCGACAATCTCGCGATCGTGGCCTTGGTGGACAGTCTTCAGCCTTACGGTTACACCAACGGTGTTAAGGGAATGGAGTCGGCATACGAAAGCCTTGAGAAACAACTTATTCCGAATGGCAACAACCAGCTCATCATCGCAACTGACGGGATGTTCAACTCTTCAAGGTTTTCGGAAAACGATGCCATGCAACTGGTTAAGGCCAATTCCGATAAGGGCATTGTCCTTTCAATCATCGGGTTCGGTGATGACAAAGAAGCGGGTCGGATGATGAAAAGGCTGGCCGATCTTGGTGCAGGGAGTTTCCTTCAGGTGAAAGGCAACGAGGACCCTACCGACTTGCTTGCCGAAGAGATCAAGCTGCGATCACTGAAATAAAAAAAGGCCGATACGGATTCCGTATCGGCCTTTCAATTCGATGAATTGTTTATCAATGATTATGGCCAGAATGATCTTTTCCATCATTCACGTTGTGTTCGGCCGGAGCGTTCACAATGCCTTTGATTCTGATCACCTTAGCTGATTCAACAGCGTTTGATGTCAATGTTACAGTCTTCTCGAAAGCTCCCGTTCTTTTGGTGTCGTAGTGAACTTTGATTGACGAAGATGCACCTGGCGCGATCGGCTCTTTTGGCCATTCAGGAGTGGTGCAGCCGCATGAACCTTTCGCATCGGTGATGATCAGAGGCTCATTTCCAATGTTCTTAAACTTGAATTCCCGGTTTCCGTCCGAACCGTTTTCAATGGTTCCGTAATCCAGAACATCCGATTCAAATTTGAATGCTGCTCCACTTGCTGCTTTATCTTGAGCAAGGGCAAATGAGGTTGTTGCCAAAAGGACAACCATTGCAATAACTGTGTTTTTCATGATTCTTTTTTTTGTTTGAATTTCCTTAGCAATTAAAGTGCCGAAGCGTAAAGGTCGTAGAAATTTTTTCTTGATACAGGTTTTGGGTTGTTCGGATGGCAGAAATCTGCAAAAGCGAGGTCCGCCAGTGGCTCCAAATGCTCCGATTTCACATCGATGGCCGAAAGTTTAGTGGGGAGTCCCAACCGTTCGTTCAGTTTGAACAGCTCATCAATCAGTTGAATTCCATTGCCATTTTTCAGTCCCATGGCGTTTGCCATGTCCTCGAATCGGCTTTCAAAACCTGCCAGATTGAACTTCATTCCGTAGGGAAGATTCACCGCATTGGCCAGACCGTGGTGCGTATCCAACAATTGCGAAAGCGGATGCGCCAATGAATGCACCACGCCCAATCCTTTCTGGAACGCCACGGCACCCATCATGCTCGCCAACATCATATCGGCACGTGCCTGCTCGTTCTGACCTTCGTGGGTCGCTTTTTCAATCGACTTTCCGATCAATTTGATGCCTTCCAAGGCAATGCCATCGCACATCGGATGGTAATTCTTGGCCAAATAGGCCTCCATGTTGTGCGTCAGCGCATCCATCCCCGTTGCCGCGGTAACGAAAGGCGGCAATCCGTAAGTTAAACTCGGGTCGGCAAAAACACGGCTAGCCAGCAGTTTTGGTGAGAAAAGGATCTTCTTCTGGTGTGTCTTGTCGTCAGCAATGATGGCACTTCGTCCAACTTCACTTCCAGTTCCACTTGTGGTCGGAACGGTCACGAAATACGGAACCTCCTCGGTCACAAACTGATCGCCCCCGATAAGGTCATCATAGTCGAAAAGATCGCGGTGGTGATTGATCGCCAACGCGATGGCACGGGCAACATCCAAACCTACGCCACCACCAACTCCAACAATACTATCGCATTCGCCCGCCTTGAACGCTGATTTCCCGTTCAGCACATCCGATTTCACAGGGTTCTTGTGCATTTCAGCATAGACCGTTGGCGAAAGCCCAGCCTTTTTCAGGTCGGCAATGATCTCCTGAAAGAATGGAAGTGTGGCCACTATCGGGTCGGTGACCACCAACGGGCGCTTTTTGCCCTGATCTTTCAGGTGCGAAGGAATTTCATGGACTACACCCGTTCCGAAGCGGATGACTGTGGGAAAGTTGAATTGTACTGGCATATTCAGTTGAAGTTTGAGGTGGGCAATAAAAAACGCAAAGCTAAACTGCACAGCGATCCCTATATTCGTGTCATTAAATCATTCGACATGAAGTTTTTAACCATCCTCTCCTTTTCCGCGCTTCCGTTCATGGCAATAGCGCAATCAATCTCTCCCGAAGTACTGGCCAGTACAGGCGAGCATTACGATAACGGAACCGTTCAACTCAGTTGGACGCTTGGCGAGGTGATGATCGACACCTACGACAATGGAACCAACATCCTCACGCAAGGATTTCATCAAACGGAATTGACCGTCACTTCCATCGAAGAGAATCTGGCCGAAATGCGATTGAACCTATACCCGAACCCGACCTCCGAATTCTTGAACATCGAACTGGGCAACAATGAGAAGGACATCAACCTCCAATTGTTTGACATGAGTGGAAAGCTCATTCACAAGGATGTGATCAAAGCTTATGAGACCAAATATGTCCTTCGTATGAATGCCGTTGCAACCGGAAAGTACCTTATCCAAATGCAGACCGAGGATGGCTCGATGAACACCACGCATCAGGTGTTGAAGGTGGGGCAGTAGAACTTATGTATCTGTAATAAAGAAAAGGCCACTTTCGAGTGGCCTTTTCAGTTCTGTCGCGGGTCAATTCAAATAATCTCAAAATACCGTTTCGTTTCCCAATCGGTCACGGCTTTTGAAAACTCGCGCCATTCCCATTCGCGGGTGGCAACGAAATGATTCACGAACTCATCTCCGAACAATTGTTTCGGAATGTCGGAGTTCTTCATGGCCTGTGTGGCGTCCCAAAGGTTGCGTGGCAGCGTTCCAGCACCGGTGTCACGGTAGCCGTTGCCAATGGTTTCTGGCACTTGCAGCTTCAGTTTGTGCTCAATCCCGTAGAGCCCGGCCGCCAAGCAAGCCGACATGGCGATGTACGGATTGGTGTCGGATCCCACCACGCGTGTTTCCAGTCGGCAGGATTTTTCGCCTGTTGGTAGGGCGCGCAAAGCAACAGTGCGGTTATCGGCCGCCCACGTGAGGGTGGTCGGGGCCCAGGCGCCTTCCACGAGTCGTTTGTAGCTGTTGATGGTAGGCGCGATCATGGGTAGAATGAACGGCAGACACGCCAACTGTCCGGCCATGTAGCTTTCCATCAGTTGGCTCATTCCTTTGCGGCCTTTCGCATCGTGAAACAGGTTCTTCTTGCTGTCCCAAAGGCTTTGATGGATGTGGCCGCTGCAACCCGGCAGCGATGGGCTGATCTTGGCCATGAACGTGGGGATGATGCCGTGCAAGTGGCCGATCTCCTTCACACCGGTTTTGAACAGCGCGGCTCGATCGGCCGATCTCAGAATGTCGGCATACATGATGGCGGCCTCATAAACACCGGGTCCGGTTTCGGTGTGAAGACCCTCAACAGGCACGTCAAACCGGTCCATGTATTCGAAAATGTCGTTGAAATACTCAGAGTTCTGCGAACTGCGCAGAATGGAATAGCCGAACATGCCGGGCGTGAGCGGTTGCGGCTGCACAAAATTGCGGTCACGCAGACTGTCGGCATCCTCACGGAAATTGAACCATTCGAACTCCTGACTGAAGAACGGACGGAAGCCCATCTTCTCAGACTTGGCCTTCATGTTCTTGAGCAAACTACGCGGACAGACTCCAAGCGGGGCTTCCTTTTCGTTCACGAAATCGGCCAAGAAGAAAGGCACATCATTGTCCCAAGGCACTTTACGGAAAGTACTGATGTCGATGCGCGCCTGTGCATCCGGATAGCCCGTGTGCCAACCAGTGTAGGTCACATTATCGTAGGCAATGTCGGTGCTGTCCCAACCGAAGACCACATCGCAGAAACCGAAACCGCTTTCCACGGCCGAGAGGAATTTGTCCTTGCGCATAAGTTTGCCGCGAAGCACGCCATCAATATCTGTGACCGCAACCTTTACCTTATTGTGTTCCGAATTGCGGACCTCGTTCAGAATTTGTTCGCGGGTGAGTTCTTTTTCGTTCATGAAGTTTTACCGTAAATGAGTTTGTATGCAATGAATGATCCGACCATCAGGCCGAGGAAAATGAGTGCCAACTGTTGGTTGTAGTAGGTCATCGCGACCATCGATATACTGGCGATGATGAGTGCCAACGCGGGGAAAACAGGGTAGAACGGAACACGGAACGGACGCTCCATGTCGGGTTCGTTCTTTCTCAGTTTGAAGAACGAGACCATCGAAATGATGTAGAGCGCCAATGCCCCGAAAACGGCAATGGTAATGATCTCGCCCGTTTTTCCGGTGAGTAGGGCGATGATGCCAATGAACATGTTCACGATGAGCGCGTTGGCCGGTGTCCGGAATTTGGAATGCACTCTGCCCAACGCTTTCGGGGCGAGTTTCATTCGACCGAATTCGTAGGTGGCACGGCCCGAAGCGAGGATGATGCCGTGAAACGAAGCGATCAATCCGAGCAGGCCTATGGTAAGAAGCAGATGATACATCCAACCGCTATCGCCCACGACATGCGCAATGGCCAACGGCAGCGGGCTGTCTGACATGTTTCCTTCTGCATCGTAAACCACGGCTTCCCAACCTGCAACTCCGACCGAAGAAGCGAAGGTGAGTATGCAGAGAATGACCAGAGTTAGAATGGCCGAACCGAATCCGATAAGCACATTCTTCTGCGGATTTTTGGTCTCCTCGGCCACATTGGCCACGCCCTCGATGGCCAAGAAAAACCAGATGGCGAACGGAATGGCTGCGAAAATGCCTGGAATGCCGTTCGGAAATGCGTTGCGCTGCAGATTCACAACTTCAAATTCGGGAAGGGTGACCCCCGCAAAAATGAGCAGCTCGATAACCGCCAGAATAGTGATGACCAGTTCAAACATCGCGGCTGCGCGAACGCCAAGAATGTTCAACGCAGTAAAGGCGAAATAGGCCAGAATGGCGAGCCAAGGCAGTTCAAGGCTGAAGTTGCCAAGTTCAAGGATGAGCGGTTCTGTTTTGAGAAAGAGGTTGAAATACGCCCCGATGGCCGCGGCAATAGCAGGAGGGGCAAACACGAATTCAATGATCTGTGCCATGCCGCCCAAGAAACCCCAGTTTCGTCCCAAGGCGCGGTCGGCATAATCGAACGCACCTCCGGCCTTTGGAATGGCGCATGCCAGTTCGGTGTAGCTGAAGGTGAAGGTCACGTACATGATGATGATGAAGAACGTGGCGATAGCCAGCCCGAGCGTCCCACCTTTTTCGAGCCCTAGGTTCCAGCCGAAATACATGCCCGAAATGACGTAACCCACGCCAAGTCCCCACAACATCAGTGGGCCGAGGGTGCGTTCTAATTTGGGCGAGTTGGAATTGTTTTCCATTGGAGGCTCGCCTAATTTAGACAAATTGCAATCCACAGAAATAACGCAACATGGAAAACAAGGACATCATCGTTTATGGAGCTTACGGATACACGGGCGAACTCATCGTCAGGAAGTGTCAGGAACTGGGCATCCGACCGCTTCTTTCGGGAAGGAATGAGAGTAAATTGAAGCCGATCGCGGAGAAGTTCGGGCTGCCTTATCAGGTGGCCGATCTGAAAGCCGATGACCTGGACAAGCTGCTTTCAGGTTCGAAGGTGGTGATCCACGCTGCAGGGCCGTTCATCCACACGTCCAAACCGATGGTGGAGGCGTGCATCCGGAATGGCGTGCACTATACCGATATCACGGGCGAGATCGCGGTTTTTGCGCAAGCAAGGAAGTATGACGACAAGGCAAAGGAGAAGGGCGTGATGCTGCTTCCAGGAACGGGTTTCGATGTGGTGCCGAGCGATTGCCTGGCGGCCCATCTGAAATCGAGAATGGCCGATGCGCATGACCTGGTGTTGGCATTTCACGGAACGGGCCGTGCTTCTCGTGGAACGAGCCTGACCGTGGTGGAGGGCCTCGGCTATGGAGGAACCATCCGCGAGAAGGGAAAGCTGAAACAGGTACCCGATGCCTATGACGTGAAACGCTTTGACTTCGGAGGGAAGAAGATGGCTGCCGTCACCATTCCGTGGGGCGATGTGTACACCGCTTTCTTCAGCACCGGAATTCCGAACATCAAGGTTTATATGGGCTTGCCCGAGAACGTGATCAGTGGCATGAAATGGGGGAAATGGTTCGGTTGGCTCATGCGCTCCGAGTTTGTGAAAAGCC
>CAMCFW010000030.1 GCA_945874195.1 Chryseobacterium gleum | reverse complement strand
TTTCTAAGTAGTTAGTAATCAGTATTAGTATTGAGTTAGTGACGCGTGCGGAGCGACCAGTGATGAGTTTTTCCTCACCACTTCATCCCTCACTACCCCATCTCTCCCATTCGCATATTCGCTAATTGTATTTCACTTCATCAATCGTCATCTTGGCAATGATCTCCTTCATGATCTCGCTTGTTCCTCCACCAATTTGTCCAAGGCGGCTGTCGCGCCACATTCTGGCCGCCTGATAGTCTTCCATGAAGCCGTACCCGCCCAAGAATTGTACGACCTCAAACGTGACCTTGTCGCACAGTTGCGTTCCCAAAAGTTTGGCCATGGCAGCTTCCTTCACAATGTATTCTCCTTTGTTGTATCGGCCCACCAAATGGTAAACGAACTGTTTCTGCATTTCAATTTCAGCAGCCAATTGTGCCACCCGATGCCGCAGTTCCTGAAACTTGGTCAACGGCCGTCCGAAGGCTTCGCGCTCACGCATGTACCTCAAACCGTATTCCAGCGCATATTCCGAACCTGCCACTCCGCCAATGGCCATTACCAATCGTTCCAACGCAAACTGCTGCATGATGTAGTAGAAACCCTGATTCTCCTGTCCAAGTAAGGCATCTGCAGGAACGCGCATTTCATCAAAGGCCAATTCGGCCGTATCCGAAGCACGCCAACCGAGTTTGTTGAGTTTAGTGGCCGACAGTCCTTTCGTGTTCCTATCAACCACGAACATGCTGATGCCGGCCTGCTTTAGTTCGGGTTCGGTCTTGGCCGAAATGATGAGGTAATCGCTGAGCACCCCGTTCGTAATGAACGTTTTACTGCCGTTGATGATCCAATCGTTTCCGTCCTTCACAGCGGTAGTGCGCATCGAAGCCACATCCGAACCTCCACCGGGTTCCGAAATGGCCAAGCATCCGAAAATGTCTCCCGCAATTCCGGGAACGAGATATTTCTGCTTCTGCTCTTCCGAACCTTCATTGTTCAAATGCGCCAACGACAGGTAGGAATGCGCTCCGATGGCGGCCGATGTCCCTGCCGAATTGATCCGGCTCAATTCCTCCAACAGAACCACATCGTAGAAGAAATCCAAGTTCAGCCCGCCATATTTCTCCGAGAAACGTAGTCCGAAATAGCCCATATCGCCAAACTTCTTCCAAATGGACCGTGGCGGATGACCGACCTCTTCCCATTCATCCACATTTGGCACAACTTCCCGCTGAAGGAAATCGCGCAGGGACTGGCGGAACTGGTTATGTTCTTCGGTGAAGTAGTTCATGGTTTCTGTTTCCAGATCTTGTTGTGAGCTTCCAAATAAACAGGCAATGCTGCCGAACCGCACCAATCGTACATTTCTACTTCAAATATGCCCGAAGTGATGGTCGGATCGCCTTTCATCAGTTCCTGTGCTTCTTGTTTTGAAGCAATGTTCAGAATGAACAGGCCTCGGTAATTGTTATCGTTCGTTCCGTATGGACCTGCAACTACCAGTTTCTTCTCCTCCACCAACTTGTTGATGTTGGCGAAATGCCCTGCGAAACAACTGTCCAACACGGCTTTGGCTTCAATCTTTGCTGGACCCGTTTTCAGTATCACGAAGACATAGCTCCTCATGCCGTAATCATCGGCTTTCAACTCTTTCGCCAACTGCTCATCGTAGTTGGGGTTGTTGTTCTGTGCCATACAGATAAACGGTAAAAGGAAAAAGGGTAAAATGGTTAATTTTCTCATGGCTAAAACCTGCAACCTAAAGCCTAATCCTTCTTCGGAATGTTCAACATCTCCCTCGCCTCAGCAATGCTCGCCACTTCCCGTCCAAGCATTCTTGTGAGTTGCGCAGCAGCGGCTATCAGTTCACCATTGCTTTTGGCCATTTCACCTTCGGGCAGGTAGAAGTTGTCCTCCAACCCTGCGCGGATATTGCCGCCAATGGTAATTCCAGCAGCTAAACTCGCCCATTGCTGTCGACCGATACCAATTACTTGCCAGTCAGAACCCTCAGGAACCGTCCGGCTCTGATGCAGGATATTGGCCGTACTGTGCGGCAATCCGCCCAAAACGCCCATCACGAAACTGAAGCAATATGGCTTCTTCAAAATGCCCATATCAATGAATGGATTGGCATTATTCACATGGCCGTTATCAAAAACTTCCATCTCAGGACGCGTTCCCGCCTCATTCATTTTCTCCAAGTAAAACTGAATGTCTTTAAATGAGTTTTCGAAGATGAAATCGTGGTAAAACTGCTTCGCTTTCGAAGAGTAAATACCATAATTCATGCTCCCCATGTTCAGCGCGGCCATGTCGGGTTTCAAAGCCGTGATGTGCGCAATCCGTTCCTCTCGCGTGATGTGAATGGCACCTGTGCTGTAATTGATGATGGCATCAGGCGTACGCTTTTTCACCTCTTCGTGAATACGGGCGTAGGTTTCGACATCGTAAGCCGGAGAGCCATCATCATTGCGCGCATGGATATGAAGAATGCTGGCCCCGGCCTCCACGGCCCTGCGACCTTCTTCGGCAATTTCTTCGGGTGTATAAGGTATATAAGGACACTGCTCTCTTTGGGCAAGTACGCCCGTAAGCGATGCGGATATGATTACTTTTTTCATGGTTCGATTAAATCTTAGATTTTAGCTGTTTGTCCAATTTGGATTTCGTTTTTCTCGAAAGGCCATAATTCCCTCTTGGGCATCTTTGGTCTGTACGGTCTTCATCAACATCCCTTTCAGGTAGCTGTGTTGGGCGCTGGTGTCGGCACTGCGAATGTGCTGATACGCTTCCAAGCCCATTCGGATAGCCGTTGGCGAATTTTCAAGGATAGCTTCCACCATCTGCTGAACCGTTTCTGCCACTTTTCCCGGCTCTGCAATATGAGTTACCAATCCCCAATAGGCCGCTTTTTGAGCATCAAGAGTATATCCTTGAATGCACCAATCCAGCACTTTCCGTTCTGGCATTACTTGCAACAGCGAAGCCATCACTTGATATGGGAATAGACCACGTTTTACTTCCGGCAATCCGAACTTGACATTTGACGAAGCAACCACCTGTGTGCAACCTGCCAACAGCAGGAACGCGCCAGCAAACGCATCGCCTTCCACCTGAGCAATGCATGGTTTGTGTAATTGATTGAATAGCTCTCCGATCAAAATCTCTCCTTCCGCTTTCGGAACAGTAGTGTTGGTTTCTCCACCGCCTGTCATGAAAGCTTGCAGGTCGGCACCCGCGCAGAAAACATCGCCATTGGCCTTGAGCACCACCGCCCAAACGTCCTTGCTGTGCTTGGCGTAGGTCAGCGCAAAGGCGATCTCATTGGCCATGACAGGATGCAGCGCGTTCTTCTTCTCCGCGCGGTTCAGGGTGATGGTCAGCACCTTATCGGTGTGCGCCACTTCCAGAAACGCGAAAGTGAAGTCGGTGAGTTTATTAAGGTCTTGTGGGTTGAACATATTATTCAGATTCTTTCATTTTCAAAAGCAATTTACCAGCTTCCAAGTCCTCATCTACATTCACGTAGATCTCCTCTACAGCTCCATCCTCATCGGCACAGATGGTGTTCTCCATTTTCATGGAAAGCAGCACCAGCAGTCCGTCACCGCTTTTCACTTCCTGTCCGGGTTCTACCAGCACTTTGATAACTTTTCCAGGCATCGGACTGATGTAGCCGTCTTTCACCTTTTCGGCCTCCTTGATCGGGAAACGTTCCTTGCGGGTGAGCGAAACCGTTCCGAAACGGCTGTACTGTACGAAGTACGCATTCCTATTCTTCACTATCGTGAAGTGCTCCAAAATACCGTTCAGTTCCAACTGAATTCCGTCTCCTTTAAGGTTTTGAACGTGTACTTGGTAGTCGTTTGATGGAGATTGCCGCGCTCGTTCCTCGCTCGCAATGACGGTGGTATAGTTGGAGTTGTGGTATTTAACCAAAATCTCCTCATCACCATTCAAAAACGTTTCCTGTTGCGGTTGGTAGAAATTGTTCCGCCAGCCGCTTGGCAGATTTTGGAGCGTGGTTCTACTTTGGTCGCGTTCAAATCTATCGAATGCAGAGGCGGCAATGGCAGCCATTTCAATGGCTTGTGGAGATTGCTCTTTGGTGTAACTGAACTGGTTTTGCAGGAAATGCGTGTCGTAGTTGCCCGCCTGAAAATCGGCATTCGCCAAAATGGCTTTCAGAAAATCCTGATTGGTGGTGAGGCCGAGGCAGTTGAGGTTGCTGAGTGCCGCGCTCATTTTTCGTTGCGCCTCCGCCCTGTCCTTTCCGTGCGTAATGAGTTTGGCGATCATCGGGTCATAATGGGTGGAAATGACCGAGCCGCTTTCCACGCCCGTCTCAATCCGCAGACCGTGAATGCACGGCACTTGCCACTTCAGAATTCTGCCCGTGGCAGGCATGAAATTGTTGGCGGCATCTTCAGCATACAACCGACATTCGATGGCGTAGCCGTTTGCTTTGATGTCTTCCTGCGAAACCGCAAGCGGACGGCCTTCCGCCACTTCTATTTGCATTTGAACGAGGTCGAGACCTGTGATAGCCTCCGTGACCGGATGCTCCACTTGCAAACGCGTGTTCACTTCCAAAAAGAAGAATTCGTTCGTGTCCGAAAGGATGAATTCGACCGTTCCGGCATTGTCGTAGTTGAGCGACTTGGCGGCACGAACAGCTGCTGCTCCCATTTCCTGTCGAAGCTTCTCGCTCAACGCTGGCGATGGACTTTCCTCAATAATCTTCTGATAACGTCTTTGGATGGAACACTCACGCTCAAGAATGTGAATGGCGTTTCCATGCTGATCGCCAAAGATCTGAAACTCAATGTGGCGCGAACTTGGAAAGTACTTTTCGATGATCAGTTCGTCATTTCCGAAACTGGAAAGTCCTTCGCGTTTTGCGCCTTCGATGGCGGCTTTCAGTTCCTTTTCGGCATGAACGATGCGCATGCCCTTTCCGCCACCTCCGGCAGCTGCTTTCAGCAACACGGGGAAACCGATCTTCAACGCTTCAGCAGAAAGACGTTCCACCGACTGGTCTTCTCCCTGATAGCCCGGAATAACCGGAACTTCATGCTTACGCATGATGTCCTTCGCCTTGGATTTGGAACCCATAGCCTCTATGGCTTCGGGTCGCGGACCGATGAAGACCAATCCGGCATCCTTTACTTTTTGAGCGAAACCAGCATTCTCTGACAAGAATCCGAATCCGGGATGAACGGCATCGGCACCGACCTTCCTGGCGGTTGCGATGAGTTTCTCTTGATCCAGATACGAGGTCGCGAGGTCATTTCCACCGATGTGCACAGCCTGATCAGCTTCTCGTGTGTAGGGCGTTCCACGGTCGGCATCTGAATAGACAGCAACGGTGCGAATGCCCATTTTCCTACATGTCCGGATGATGCGGGAAGCGATCTCGCCTCGGTTGACTATCAGAATGGTATTTATCGTTTTCCCTTTCATGGCTTACATTCTGAAGATTCCATAACTGTCCGTTCCGTTGATCGGGCAATTGTTGACTACGGCCAGACACATTCCCAAGTAGTTGCGGGTTTGTCGTGGATCGATGACTCCGTCATCCCAAATTTGGCCAGTGGAGAACCACGCATCGGATTGTTTGACGGCTTCTTGGATCATGTGGTCACGCATCATCTTGGCCTGATTCTCATCGAATTCGTTGCCAGCTTTGGCGGTGGCCTGCCGTTGGATGATCTCCATGACTCCCGCCAATTGTTCCGGGCCCATTACAGCAATTCGCGCATTCGGATAGGAGAACAAAAAGCGTGGCTGGTAGGCGCGGCCCATCATGGCGTAATTGCCCGCTCCGTAACTAGCTCCCATCATGATGGTGATGGCCGGAACGGTGGAGTTGGAAACCGCATTGATGAGCTTGGCCCCGTGCTTAATGATGCCACCCTGTTCGTAGTCCTTTCCGACCATGAAACCCGTGATATTCTGGAAGAAAAGAAGCGGCACATCGTTCTTGTTGCAGAGTTGGATGAAGTGCGTTCCCTTGTTAGCGCTTTCGGAAAAAAGCACACCATTGTTGCCGAGAATTCCTACGGGATAACCGTGAATTTTGGCCCATCCGCAGACGAGTGTTTCGCCATGATCAGGTTTGAATTCGGTGAACTCGGAACCATCGACCGTTCGGGCAATGACCTCGCGAATGTCGAATGGGATCTTGACATCGGGCGGAACAATTCCAAGGAGTTCTTCCTCGGAATAAACAGGTTCTTCGGCCAATCCTTCGGGCTGAAAATGCGTTTTGGCAGGCTTGAGGGTGGCGATAAGTTCGCGGGCAATGCGGATGCCATCGAGCTCATCCTCAGCCAGATAATCCGAAACACCTGAAATTTTGGTATGCATTTCGGCACCTCCGAGGGTTTCGTCATCGACCACTTCGTTGGTGGCCATTTTGACCAAAGGCGGGCCTGCGAGGAAAACCTTCGCCTGATCCTTCACAAAAATGGCATAATCGGACATGCCAGGAATGTAGGCCCCACCGGCCGTGGCATTTCCGAACACAACCGAAATGGACGGAATTCCCTTTTTGGAACGTCTGGTGATCTCACGGAAACTGGTTCCGCCAAGGTTGAATATCTTGGCCTGATCCGGAAGATTGGCACCCGAACTTTCGACCAGATTAATGCACGGAAGTTCGTTCTCGTCAGCAATTTCACCCAAACGTAGCGCTTTCTGCAACGTTGGAAAATCGATGGAACCGCTCTTGTTCGTTCCGACATTGGAAATGGCCATGCACAGTCGGCCGGAAACAAGGCCGATGCCACCAACCGTGGTTCCACCCGTGCCGAATCCTTTTCCACCCAAACCCGACAAAGGCAACAGTTCGAGGAAAGGGCTGTCCTGATCGAGCAGAAGTTCGATGCGCTCACGTGCCAGCATTTTTCCCTGAGAACGTGCTCGGTCAATGTGTTTCTGTTCGCCCTGAAAACGGCTTTCCTCAAGATGTTTTTCGAGCTTTTCCAACAACTTGATCATGCCTTCGCGGTTCGATGCGAACTGCTGGGTTTTTAGATTGACTTTTGAACGTATCTGTGTCATATTCAATTCATTATTACTTCTTCATTAAAATCGATCTTGTTGAAATTGGCAAGGCCTTTTTCAGTCAAAAGGGGCAGAACCAAATTCCAAATGGCACTTCGCGCCTGATTGTAGAGGTTTCCTCTTTGGTCGCGCAATTCGCGTTGCGTGAGCCAGAAAGTAATGATCATCCACACGGTTTCGGACAATTGCTGATACTGGCCCAAGCGGGTTTCCGGGTTCATATTTCCCGAACCGACCGAATAATCAATGATTGCCTTGATATACTTGATCTGACCCTTTATCTGGTTGCGTTGGATCTCTGCCAAATGTGGATAAGCCCGCGTCACTTCCAGAATATCCTGCTGCAGAAATCGATAACGTTCGTACAACTGCAACAGCGGCACCAACTGCTGATGTATGTTGGAAATGGACGGTATCATCTGAACGCTTTCGAGCAGAACGTTCCGTTCCCGCTCAATCTGTTCGTGAATCGCCTCCATGAGTTCCTCCTTCTTTTTGAAGTGGTAAGTAAGATTTCCAAGACTCATTCCGAGCTCATCAGCCAAATTGCGCATGGTCACATTAACGAATCCTTTCGAATTGAAAAGTTCGACCGCGACACTCAGAATACGTTCCTTCGTTGTTAACATTAGTACGTGTATACCATTACACAACATGATAATAGTACAAAAGTACTAATTAATTTATTTACGTACCAAACATGTTTTCCGAACTTTGCACCATGAGAAAAACGTTTCTACTTCTTTCTGTGACGCTTGGTCTTAACAGCTGTTCCAATAAATTGTACGAAAGCAATTGGAAGAAGCCTGAGACCCGCTCATCTACTTTCCGTTTCTATTACCCTGATTCGAAGATCAGGTACAATATAGAGAATGATGATAAGAACCTCTACTTCTCTTTTGACGTGATGGATCAGTTGACGATACAGAAGATCCTTTCCACCGGATTGAGATTGTTTGTCGACCCAACGGGTAAGAATAAGCAGAAACATGAATTGCAATTCCCGATCTATTCTGACAAGATTCCTATTTCTGAGCTCGAAGAATATGGCAACGCTTATGACCAAAGCATCTTGCTTGGCAAACAACGATTGGATCAGATGATCCCAACTGACGGATACATCAAATTCGGAACGCAGGCAACACCGATATTCAACCGTATCGAGAATAATGGCTTCACCGTGGTGCTCGAGTTTGACAGCACGCGCTCGCTGGTCTATCGGGCCACCATTCCACTTGAGGTCATACAACTTGAATCAGATCAGTTATCCATCGGGTTCGAGACCGGTGGCTATGAAATGCCAAACTCAGACCAGATTATCTCACAGGCCGATGTGACACAGGCCAACCAAGGGGTATCGGCAGGCGACAGGGCCATGGGGCGCGACACCCAGGATCCTTACGGAATGAACTCACCGGGAGGTAGCACTGCTGCTGGAATGGCATTACGTAATTCTTCAACTTACAATAAATTTATTGAACCGATCCGCTTCTGGGTGAAGGTCAAATTGGCTGGGCGAAATTGACCCAACGAAACAACTCAGGATTCGGAAATCATTTTTTCGGGATATGAAGATTAAATATGTTGACAAATTTACTGCCGAATTGAACCCTAACTTATTGTAGGTCAACATCAATGAATACATTTGATGTGATGAAGTCCATTTATTCATTCGGTCTGCTAATCTTGATTTCAATGCAGGTCTGCTCGCAGACAGCCTTGGAGTATTATAAGAAGGCCGAATCGAAGGCGAATATTCAAGATTTCAGAGGTGCTTTGAGCGACCTGAACAAAGCCATAGAACAAGACCCACGTTACATTAAGGCATTCAATTTCAGAGGTTACATCAAGGATGAATTGGACGATTACTACGGGGCTCTCAAAGATTACAACATAGCAATTGCACTTAAGTCGGACTATAGTGATGCGTATGCCAACCGCGGCCAAGCAAAACGGAAACTCAATGATTTCAGCGGTGCGATCAATGATTACACCACCGCTATTCAGCTGAACCCGACCGTAAAGGAAGCTTATCTTGGAAGAGGCTTGGCCTTAAAGGAAGTGAAGGATTATGCTAGGGCAATAAAGGATCTTGATCAGGCGGCTAGGCTTGATCCAGGATATGCAAAGACCTACACGCTTCGGGGCGAGATCAAATTCCTTAAAGGAGACATTGCCGGTGCATGCAACGACCTGTTGAAAGCACAAAAATTGGGTTACATGGTGGCAATGGCCACTTTTCACGACTACTGTAAAGATTAAAGGTCATTATTCCGGTATTTGAACCGCTTCATTTATTCAGATGAGTATTTTTGGCGCGATAAAGCCAAAAATCTTATGATCCGTATTCTATCTGTTGCTATCCTGTTCGTTGTTTCTTTTTCAAGTTCCGGTCAAACTGCCGATGAACTGTACAAATCTGCCTTGGCGCAATTGAGCGATAAGAATTATGTCGAAGCCATCAGCCTTTTGGATCAGGCCATCTCAAAAAACAAATCGAATGTTAGCTATCTTCTGAAGCGAGGAGAAGCCAAATACTTGTCTGGAAAAGGAATCCTAGCTATCCAGGACTTCAATAGGGTGATTCAACTTGATGCCGAAAATAGCATGGCATACGCCTTCCGTAGTGCCATTTACGTGGACATGAAAGATTACAAGGGCGCGATAATAGATTGTCAGAAGGCTTTGGAGATCGATCCAAAGAACGAACTTGCCTATGTAAGAATGGGTGATGCGTACATTACTCAAGACCCATCAGATTTCATTGAGGCGATGAAATCATACAACTATGCCATCAATCTGAATCCGAAGAACAAGACTGCCTTACAGAACAGAGGAATTGCCAAAAAAGAACTAAAAGATTACCATGGTGCGATTGACGATTTTAATCAAGCGATCATCATTGATGCCGAATATGGATTGGCATATATGAACCGAGGCATTTGCAAAAGCCTATTAGGAGATACACCTGGGGCTTGCATCGATTGGTTTTTGGCCGGAGAAATGGGCGTGGAAGAAGCCGCTTCATACATCAAGACCCGCTGCAAGCAATAATCGCGTTCCATGAAAAGTGCTGAGCAACTGATACTCGATGGTGACCTGAAATTCGAATCGAAGGATTTCGAAGGGGCCAAAGAGGATTACTCAGAAGCTTTGAAACTGGATGGCAATAATGCCGACATCTACTACAACCGTGGTCTGGCCGAGTTCTTTCTGTATCAGATAAGTGCAGCTTATCAGGACCTTTCGGATGCACTCCGGTTGAATCCGAAACACGAGGATGCGTTGTATAACCGAGGCCGGATCGCAGCTCTTTTGGGTTCGTTTGAAGTGGCGCTTTCAGATTTTAATAAGGCAATAGAGCTTAACGATGAAGATGCCGAGTTCTATACGAATCGTGGCGCTGTCCGACTTCAGATGAAAGATCTGAACGGGGCAATTTCAGATTTTACTTCCGCCTTGAACGTGAATCCATCAGACGGAAAAGCCTATTACAACAGAGCGATGGCCTTTTTGCACCTGCATCAGAAGGAAAGAGCCATGAATGATCTTGCAATGGCATACCAGAATGGGGTAATGCCCGCTAAAGAAGCGTTGCTATCGCTCCAGAATTGACAGAAGTTGAGATCGGTACTGTATAATAGAACCTGCCGTGTTTACCTCTTGTCTGGCTTTCTGTTTCTGAATCTTACTGCCAGTTCACAAACCTCCTCGAAGGAAAACTTCATTCAAGGTCTGTTGAGGACCAACAGCAAGGATGACGTTGGTGCCATGCCCTACTTCAATAAGGCCATTGAGCTGAAGCCTGATTATTTTGAAGCTTATATGATGCGTGGTTCCACCTACATGCGGCTGGGTGATCACATGAATGCCATCATCGATTTCGACAAGGCACTTGAAATCGATCCTAAACAGATAAAGGCCTACAATTACAGAGGTTTCTGCTATCTTGAGAAAAAAGACCTTAAACGCGCAATTTCCGACTTTACCAAGGTGATTGAACTCAAGTCCGATTATCCGAATGCATACGAAAGCCGTGGATATGCTAAGAGCCTGAACCATCAGCATAAAAGCGCTATTGAGGACTTTGATCAGGCCATTAGTCTTAGCCCTGAATTCCATGAAGCCTTTCATCATCGGGCTCTGTCGAAACTAGCTTTGGGAGACACCTCAGCTGCCATTGCAGACCTGAATCTTGCCATTGAACTGAGAGAAGACATGGCTGTTTATTACGATGATCTCGGACTGGTTCAAATGAAGATCCGGAATGAAAAAGAAGCCATTAAGAACTTCGGTAAGGCTGTAAAATTGGACCCGACAATGGCCATGGCTTTTTTCCATAGAGCACAGGCTAAAATCAAATTGGGTCAAACCAAATCGTCTTGTCCTGACCTAGAGGCGGCAGCTACTGCTGGAATCAAAGAAGCAAAG
>CAMCFW010000029.1 GCA_945874195.1 Chryseobacterium gleum | reverse complement strand
GTTTTCCGTCTCCTAGGAACTCATCGCAGATCTCGATGGCCGCATTCAGATAACCACCGGGATTTCCGCGCAGGTCAAGGATAAGCGATTTCATTCCGCGAGAACGGAGCATGTTCAGTTTTTCTGCAAACTCATCGTAAGTGGTGGCGGCAAATCGGCTGATCTTGATGTAGCCCACTTCGTTGTTAAGCATATATCCGGCATCTACACTGTAGATGGGGATCTTATCGCGCTCAATTCTGAATTGAAGAAGTTTCTTCACCCCTCTCCGCGCGATCTCGATCTTCACTTTACTGCCCCGCTCGCCTCGCAGTTTGGCGATCACATCCTCATTGGCTATGCCAATTCCGGCCACAATCGTGTCTTCAATGCTCACGATCCTATCGCCCGAACGGATACCCAGTTTTTCTGAAGGCCCACCGTTGATGGGCGCCACCACCACAATAGTGTCTGCCACAATGTTGAATTCAACTCCGATGCCATCGAAATTCCCATTCAACGGTTCGTTCATGGCCTCCAGATCGCGAGCTGGTATGTAGGCCGAATGTGGATCGAGTTGATCAAGCATCCTAATGATGGTCGACTCTGTGAGGCCATCGAGGTCAACTGAGTCCACATATTCCTCCAAAACATAATTGAGAAGGTTGGTTATCTTCTTTGAATTATCAGTCGAGGAGTCGGTGACCGAATAAGGCACGCGACCCGCGCCCAAAAGAGAACCTAAATAGATGCCACCGGCCAAGACCAGCGCCAGTACAATCGGGTAGTAAATGAATAATTTGAGGCGATTGTCACTCATCGAGCCGAGCTTCTGGAAAATGAACCACTTCAACACCTGCCTCTTTCAAAAAATCCACTCCGCTCATATCCTTATATCCATTGATGAAGACCAATCGTTTGATGCCTGCCTGATGTACCAACTTGCTGCAATCGCGGCAAGGCGACATGGTAAGATATAACGTTGAATTGCGGGCACTGTTCACCGAACGGGCCACTTTCATGATGGCATTGGCTTCGGCATGAAGAACATACCAATGCGTTTCGCCATGCTCGTTCTCGCAGCAGTTGTCGAAACCAGATGGCGTTCCGTTGTAGCCATCGGCAATGATCTGACCTTCCTTTACCAGAATGGCCCCCACCTGCCTGCGCGAGCAATGCGAGAGTTTGGCCCATTCGAGCGCCATGCGCAGATAGGCCCTGTCGTATCGAAGCTGTTTCTCTGAATTGTCGTATTTAATGAATCCTTCGTCCATCGTGCTGCGAAACTAATCATGTTAGCTAAAAAACACAGCCACATGAATTTTCGAACGGACGTTCAACTCGTTTGCGCGTTCATTTTGGATGTTGATATCAAGCCTTAAATTACGTTAACGGAAATTTGGTCGCGGGTCAAAAAGTGTAATTTAGCCCGACCCATAATCATGGCAACTTCCGAAGAAATAGCACACAAGAAAAAGATCTGGTCGAGCAATATAACGGCCGTGGTGAGCATCTCGCTGGTGCTTTTCATGCTCGGACTTCTGGGCCTTACCTTATTATATGCCAACGCACTTTCAAGCTACGTGCGCGAGAACATCGGTTTTACCATATATATGAAGGACGATGCCAAGGATGTGGATATTCTTCAATTGCAGAAGTTCTTGGATGCATCGGACTTTGCGCTAAGCACCAAATATGTTTCGGCAGATGAAGCGGCTGAACATTTGAAGGAGACCTTGGGTGAAGATTTTGTCGGCTTCATGGGCTACAATCCGCTAAAGCGCTCTATTGACGTGAAGATCCGTTCCGATTTTGCCAACGAAGATGGAATTCTGGCCATTCAATCGGATCTGCTTAACAACGCGATCATTTACGAGATCGATTATCCGGTCGATCTGATCCGGGTCATCAACAGCAACGTGCGAAAGGCCGGAATAGTCATTCTGATCTTCTGCGGTTTGCTATCGCTTATTGCCATTTCACTCATCAACAACAACATCAGACTATCGGTTTACTCGAAACGTTTTCTCATCAATTCTATGAAACTTGTGGGTGCCACGCAGTCATTCATACGGAAGCCCTTTGTGGTGGAGGGAGTGCTTCGTGGATTGATCGGGGCGGTGGTGGCCAATATTCTCCTTGCAGGGGTCATTTACCTCGCCAGTCAGAATGTTCCAGAACTTTTTGGGCTTGGCGACCTCGAGATAGTGCTGACACTGTTCGGTGTGGTCCTTGCCCTTGGACTTATCATTTCATTTTTAAGCACCACTTTTGCAGTTAGAAAATACCTGCATCTAAATGCAGACGAACTTTATTATTGATCATGAGCGACCCGAAGAACAGCGGGAAGGCATTTGCCTTCGGAAAAGAGAATTACATCATCATCATTGTCGGATTTGTGCTCATCATGGCCGGTTTTGTGCTGATGGCAGGTGGCGGATCGCAGGATCCTGATGTGTTTAGCCAGGAAATATTCAGCACCCAGCGCATTACAGTGGCGCCAATTGTGGTGCTTCTTGGTTTTGCCCTCGAGATCATTGGCATCATGTATCGGTCGAAATCGTAAGTATGGGTTTTTGGGAGGCCTTCATTCTGGCCATTGTTGAAGGGATCACAGAGTTTCTGCCCATATCCTCAACAGGCCACATGATCATTGCATCGGCCCTGATGGGCATTAACGAAAGCGAGTTTGTCAAGATCTTTGAGGTGAACATACAGTTCGGTGCCATCCTTTCGGTGGTGGTGCTTTATTGGAGGCGGTTTTTTCAGTCCATCGAATTCTATCTCAAACTCATTGTGGCGTTCATGCCAGCTGCGGTCATCGGGCTTTTGCTTGACGACTACATAGATGCGATGCTGGGTAGTGTGACAGTGGTGGCCGTCATGCTTCTGTTGGGTGGGATTTTTCTGCTTTTCGTGGATAAATTGTTTCAAGATGGAAAACCGAGCGAGATCACCTACCGCAACGGATTCATCATCGGTGTGTTCCAATGCCTGGCCATGATACCTGGCGTCTCACGTTCCGCAGCCAGCATCATTGGTGGAATGGCGCTGAAATATGATCGGAAGACCGCAGCCGAATTCTCGTTCTTTTTGGCCGTGCCCACCATGTTTGCAGCAGCATCATACAAGCTTTTGAAAGGCTACGAACACATTTCCATTGACGATCTCGGTATTCTTGTCTTCGGAAATGTGGTGGCCTTTTTCGTAGCAATGGCTGCCATCAAGGTGTTCATCACTTTTCTCACGCGATACGGTTTCAAACTCTTCGGATGGTATCGCATCATTCTTGGAGGCGTCATTCTCTTGCTCACCGCCTTGGGCTACGAGCTTTCGATGGTATGACAGAACAATCAGTTTCCGGGTTTCATTTCAAGGAAGGCGAGGTGTTGCTGTTCGACAAACCCTTTGGATTGACCTCTTTCAATGTGGTGAATCGCGTTCGAGGGATCATTAAACGGCAACTCAAGGTGAAGAACATCAAGGTGGGTCATGCCGGAACGCTCGATCCGCTGGCAACCGGGCTGCTTGTCATATGCACGGGAAATGCCACCCGGACAATTGCTTCTATTCAAGATGCGCCAAAAGAATATACCGGCACCATAACGCTGGGAGCCACCACCCCTTCTTATGACCTTGAAACCGAGGTTGATGCTTGTTTTTCCATCGCGCATATAACCGATGAAATGATCCATTTGGCCGCCCGATCCATGGAAGGAGAACACGATCAGATGCCCCCGGTCTTTTCGGCCAAGCAGGTGGATGGTAAGCGGGCTTACGATCTGGCCCGCGCAGGCAAGCAGGTTGTTCTGAATACGAAACGGATTTCCATCGATAAGTTCGAGATAGGGTCGATAACGCGAACGGACGAAGTTATTGAGGTAGATTTCAGGGTAGAATGTTCGAAAGGAACCTATATCCGATCCATGGCATTCGATCTTGGAAATGCCCTTCAATCGGGCGGCTATCTTTCATCGTTGAGGCGTACTGGAATTGGAAAATATTCTGTTGAAGATGCCATTACTCCCGATCAGTTTCAGTTTCTGATAACGGGAGAAAGCTGATCTATTTCGGAGGAAAATCTCCTTTCATGGTTCCCTTTTGCCCAGAATGATCTCGTTCTCGGTTTCAAAAACCACATCATACCGCTCCATTATAGAAGGATCGACATACGCTTTCCCGGTCTGTAGATAAAAGGCATCCGAGCCTTCAAATTCCCATTGACCAACACGAATCGCATTCATACCGGTGAACATCCGTAGCACCCGCGGATAATAATTCGCCACAATTCTGTCCTTCGGTAATTCGTTCCTCATAAAGGTGTAGATCTGCCGCATTTCGCTGGTGTAGCAGGCGTTCGAATCTGTGATGGAATAAGCATGGATCTCTTTCGCGCTGAACCATAATTGATACGCTAATACGAACGATAAAACTGTTTGAAGAGCGTATCTGCCCGACCTGGTAGAATAAAAAAGTGCTGTCAATCCTTTCACCACCAAAAAAATCAGGATGGGTAAAAGAGGGAAGAGGAACCGGATGCCCTGCCTATATGGCCAAATGGCAAGAATGGCAAAACTCAGAATCAGATATACAAGGAGGTGAGGAGCTTTGCGGGCAGAAAAAAGCGCTCCGATAAGGGCTAGCCCAACAAGTACGGCCGATCCGATGCTCGAATTTGGTCCAATACGTAGAAACTGCAGGATCAGTGTTTCATAGTACTCCAGGTTCTGAATCACGCTTGCTTTTGAAACTTCAGTAAAAAGTGCTTTCAGGTGGTTTTCTTGTCCAGGAGGAAGTAATTGGGCCGAAATCAAAAAGGAGAAAACAAACACCAGATAAGGGATGACCTGCTGTTTCTGAAAGCCATTGGACCGGGTGATGCTGTAATGGTTCGCAAGTTGAAACGAAAGAAGGGAAGGAAGAAGAACGATACCGATGTCTCGGATTAGGTAAGAGAAATAAATGACCAGTCCGAGCACGAGCTGATTCAGGACAGTCGGTCTTTTTGGAATGAGCACCAGCGCCAACATGCTGAAGCCCAGGAATGGAAGATCGGAAAGGATGCTATCGCAAAAAATGACGTAGGCCGAATGAAACGCGATGAACGAAACGATCAGCGTTGGGTAGAAACCAGACCTGAAATGGAGGCGGAATAGCCTGAACATCAATGGAATGGCAAGGACCAGGCCAGCAGAACAAAGCCATTTCAATGCAAAAAAATTGAGGCCGAACAGCGCTAGAACTGGGGCCAGCAACAACGGAAACCCGAATTGATAGAGGTAAGGACCGAGCACGGTTTCAGAATGATCCATCGAATAGACGTTCATCGCGTAGAGCTCGTTCACGGTTCCATCCAGAATGGACTGCGCCTGAGACACATACATGGCAAAATCACCTCGCCAATCGTGACCATCGTTCAGAACCGACCAAATGATCAATATGCTGATCGGCATGAATAAAAGAATGTAAAACGGTGTTCGGTTTTTCAACGGCCAGGATCAGAAAGCCAAATTACACTTTGAGGACCTTGGAATTGCGCCCATATATCCGTCCGATTTTCGAGCTAGCATTTTCTTAATTTCGCAGCCTCCCAAAAACTGGGTCCGTAAACCCTCAAATTCAACTATGAAGTTATCACAATTCAAATTCAACATTCCGCAGGAACTCATTGCCTATCATCCAGCTCAAGATAGAGAAGAAAGCCGTTTAATGGTTCTTAACCGTAAAGCCGGTACAATTGAACACAAAACATTCAAGGACATTTTGGATTATTTTGACGATGGAGATTCCATGATCCTGAATAATACACGCGTTTTTCCTGCCCGACTCATTGGTAAAAAGGAAAAGACCGAAGCCAAGATCGAAGTATTCCTTCTACGGGAACTGAACCGCGAAAGCATCCTTTGGGACGTTCTGGTTGATCCGGCCCGAAAGATCAGAATAGGCAACAAACTTTATTTTGGAGACGATGACAGCTTGGTTGCCGAGGTGATCGACAATACAACATCCAGAGGCAGAACTCTTCGTTTCCTTTTTGACGGCACCCACGAAGAATTTAAGAAGACGATATTCGATATGGGCGAAACGCCTCTTCCCAAATACATTAAACGTGCTGCTGAACCTGAAGATGAAGAGCGCTATCAGACCGTTTACGCCAAGCATGAAGGAGCGGTTGCCGCACCAACGGCCGGATTGCATTTCAGCAAGCAACTGCTGAAAAGACTGGAACTTAAAGGAGTGAATTTTGCCGAGATCACGCTTCATGTCGGACTCGGAACCTTCAGACCTGTGGAGGTTGAAGATCTTACCAAACACAAGATGGACAGCGAGCAGTTGATCATCACGCAAGAGGCCTGCGACATTGTAAACGCATCGAAAGACGCCCGTAAAAAGGTTTGCAGCGTGGGCACAACCTGCATGCGCGCTGCTGAAACTTCGGTGAGCACCATCGGCCACATGAAACCTTACGATGGATGGACCAACAAATTCATCTTTCCACCCTATGATTTCAGCGTAGCCAATTGCATGGTCACCAATTTCCACATGCCTCAATCAACTTTGCTAATGATGATAGCCGCCTTTGCCGGTTACGATTTTATGCGCGAAGCTTACGATCAGGCCATCAAGGAGAAATATCGCTTTTATTCTTACGGAGATGCCATGCTGATCCTTTAGGATCCATAAACCTTAATTTCAGTCCCGATTTTCAATAGAAGGTCGGGACTTTTTTATGAAGAAAAGCATGATCGTTGTGGCCGGAGGTAGTGGAACCCGAATGGGATCCGTCATTCCGAAGCAGTTTATTGAACTGAATTGCCGTCCCATTTTAATGCACACGTTGGAGAACCTTCAGGCAATAGACCCCGAGATGGAGCTCGTTTTGGTGCTTCCGTCAGAGCAGCTCACTTTTTGGAGCGAGCTGGTTGCCAAACATTCGTTCACAGTTCCGCATAAGTTGGCTAAAGGAGGCAGCACCCGTTTTGCATCCGTAAAGAATGGATTGGAAATGGTGACCGAAGCTGATGTAATTGGAGTGCATGACGGTGTCCGACCCTTCGTTTCGAGCCATGTTGTTCATGCCTGTTTCGAAGCGGCCCGACTAAATGGAGCTGCAATTCCCGTGGTCCCCATTGTTCAATCGCTACGAAGAACCGATACGGAACCAAGCCGTGCGGTTGACCGAAGCAGCTATCGTGCAGTTCAAACTCCTCAGTGTTTCTCCTCCGAAGTTTTAAGAAAAGCCTATGAATCTGCAGCTTCAACAGAATATTCAGATGATGCTTCCGTTGTGGAATCAATTGGAAAGAACATATATTTGGTCGAAGGGAATGAAGACAACATCAAAATAACATCGCCCCTCGACCTCGAATTGGCACAATTGATAATTGGAAGACGAAAAAGACCGGAATGAGTTAACAACTTCATGTTGAAAGAATAAAGCATTGAGAACAAACCTTTTGCACTTGAGATGGGTATAATTGCCCTCATGCACCTTAACAGAAAAATGGTTGGATACGAATTTTCAAAAAAACTGAGATCGGTAGGACTTATGTTCACGCCTTTCACGGTGTTTCTGCTTCTCCTTTTCTCCGAGCCTATTGCGTTGTTCGGTTGGTCAGACCAGCCCAGGCCAAAGTCGGAGCCGGTAAAGGAAGAGCCCCCCCGCAAGCAGTTCGATTACATAAATATTGCAATTGATACCGCCTTGGCCTATGAGCCATCGCTAATCAGAGCCGGACTCGTTTACGATTATACGGACAACAAGCTGGTTTGGGAGAAGAATCTGGATGTGCAGGTGCCAATTGCCTCGCTAACCAAAATGATGGTGGCGCTCATAGCAATGGAACAAGTAAAGGCCGAACGGATCAATTTGACGGATATGGTGACCGTAAGTAAGCATGCAACATGGGTAGGCGGTTCACGAGTTTATTTGAAGATCGGTCAAAAGCTTTCGGTAGGAGATCTGTTGGAGGCCTGTATGATAAGGTCTGGAAATGATGCCGCCTACGCATTGGCCGAACATATTGGAGGAACGGAAGTCGATTTTGTGAGATTGATGAATGAAAAAGCTGAAAGCTTGGGTATGGAAAGCACGTGCTTCACCAATTCGACCGGAATGCCCGTAATATCAACCGAGTACCACGACAACGAATCAACCGCAGCCGACCTTCTGTTGCTTGCCCGCGATCTTGTCAAATATGAGGGAATTCTTGAAATGACCTCAAGGCCAACTGAGCAGATTTTGAACGCTAACGGACTTTATACTTACGAGAACAGGAATACGTTGGTGAAGAATTATGATGAGATAGATGGCCTGAAGACAGGATTCACCAATGCTGCAAAATATTGTGTGGTGGCCACTTCAAAGCGATGTGACCACCGTGTCATTACCATACTTTTGGGAATTGAATCGAAGACCATCCGTTACAACATTGCGGTTAATCTTTTCAACAATTACTATTCTTCCATAGGATTAGGAAATCTTGGCGAGAAGTTTGAAGAGACTGCCAGCCTAGACTGATAAGAACCTTTCAATTATTGAATATGAGAATGATCACACTTGTGCTTCTGACAGCACTTTCGTTCAATGTGGCAGCCCAGAAGAAGACAGAATTGGTATGGCCTTCATTGAATATTGATAAGCAAACAGAACTGATAACCTACACTGCTGTACCAGAAGTGGCGGGTGTGCTTGCCCCAGATCTGTATGATAGGGCTTTCGAATGGGTGAAGGGATATTATAAGAACTACGCTGAGAAACTAAGAAAGAACGATAGAGAAGCGGGAGAAATTGAAGTTTTCGGTCGTTTTCCGATCTATGCATACGACAAGAAAGGTGTGAAGACCAATAGCACTCAGGCGCTTATCCAGTACACCCTCAAATTGATGTTCAAAGACGGAAGATATAAGTACGAGATCTCAAGCTTCAACGAAAAAGCAACAAGCAACCAGCCATTGGAAAAATGGCTCGATAAGGAAGATGTGGATGCTGCCAATCATGCCCTATATCTTAAGGATATCGATGACGAAATGAAGGAGCTCATCAAGGGCATGAAGTCGGCAATCGCTTCCCCTAAGAAAGCAGCCGCTGACGAGTGGTGATCAAATGATGCGCTGAACCGTGCTGTCTGCGGTAAGCGATCCGTTATTGATCCCTGAGCCATTCAACAAAAGGATTCCTGGTTTTTTTTCAGGTTTGAAACTGCCGATGCTATCCTGGAGACCAAGTGCCTTTGCGCCATTCAACGTAGCCATTGTCAACAATTCGCTCAATCCGATCTGCGGATGTTTTGATTGAATAAGCTTAAGCTCGTTCAGAATGGAGAGTTGGTGATTACTCGCCAAACTGTCTGTTCCAACACACACCGTGGCGCCAGTATTCAGCCACATCGGAATATTTGGGATGAGGTCTTCTATATACATGTTCGCGCTTGGACAGGTGCACCAGAATATATTGGTCCGGGCCCGATCTGCATGCCTCATTTCTTCCATAGTGGTGCAACTATTATGAACCAATATCAAGGGTCGTGTTCCCAGGAATTTGGGAAGAGAATAGGCGAGTGAGCTTCTGTTCCGCCCCACAAACCCGGATAGGTCGGCACCGAATCGCTGAAACGTATCGATCAATTTTCCGGTTCCAGAAACAAACATCTCGTTTTCACTTTCAGTCTCCTGGTTGTGCATGGACCGCGGTCCAAGAAATTCGAATTGGAGCGCTTCAATAGCTTCGAACAATTCTTCGTTCACCGAATAGGGCGCATGCGGAACAATGGTCACTCGTAGCCCGGCCTGCTTGAATTGCAAGGCGGTATGCCTGCCTGTGATCACCGTTTCTTTCACCTTTCCGGCATCCAGCGAAAAAAGTTCCACGAATGAATGGTAAGTGATCTTGCTAGCTGATTTGGTACTCACAGTATCGGACGTATTGCAGATGTCGCCAACGGCCTGAATGCCATTCTGCCACATTTCGCTATCTGCAGCCTCAAAGCTTGATTGACGAGCTTCGGCATTGAAACCCCGTTTAGAAACAATTTCGGTGAGAAATTTCGGAAGCCCTGTCTTTTCCTCCACCACCCCTTTCATGTGCGAAAGCTCTAGATGGCAGTGCGCGTTCACCATGCCCGGGCAAAGTATGCCTTCGAAATGTTCAATTCTGCTTCGTTCAGGAAGGTCGGCACTGTCGGGGTCCAGCACTTCTTGTATCCCACCATTGGGACTTACCACGATAACGCCATTTGCGATAGGAGCAGTACTAATGGGAAAGATGTGGTCGGCAGAAAGAAAACGCATGTGGAGCCTGTATCTTTGCGCCCAATGGTTGAAAAAAAGGACATAAGGGCATTAACAGCTGATGAAATTAGTTCATTTTTCATCGACCATGGAGAGAAGGCCTTTCGGGCCAAGCAAGTGACCGAATGGTTGTGGAAAGTGGGGGCACAGTCCTTCGATGAAATGACCAATCTTTCGGTAACGACCAGGCAGCTGTTGGCCGATCATTTTGTGATCAATGCGGTTACGGTTGATGAAAAGCAGATCAGCGAAGACCGAACCATCAAAAGCTCGTTTAAAACTTCGGACGGCAAATTTGTTGAAGGGGTCCTGATTCCAACCGCCAGCCGAATGACCGCCTGCATCTCTTCGCAGATCGGATGCAGCCTTACCTGTAAGTTCTGTGCCACTGGTAGGTTGGACCGACTTCGAAACTTGAATGCTGATGAGATTTTCGATCAAGTGGTCCATATCTCAAGACAGTCAATGGAGCACTACGGTATTCCGTTGAGCAATATCGTTTACATGGGCATGGGCGAACCGCTGCTCAATTATAAGAACGTCATCGATAGCATTGAGCGCATTACTGCCCCGGAAGGGTTGGGCATGTCGCCCAAAAGGATCACCGTGTCAACGGCAGGCATTGCCAAAATGATCCACAAACTCGCTGACGATAAGGTGAAATTCAATTTAGCGTTGTCGTTGCATGCGGCCAACGAAAAAAAACGCGATTACATCATGCCGATCAACGAATCGAACAATCTTACGGTTCTGGCGGAGGAGATGCGCTATTTCTACGAACAGACGGGAACCCGACCAACCTTGGAATACATCATTTTCAAGGATTTCAACGATTCGATCGAGGACGCCAAGGAGTTAGCACTGTTCTGCAAAAATTTCCCGACCAAGATCAACATCATCGAATACAATCATATTGATGGTGGGGAGTTTAAGAAGGCTGACATCGCCAAAACAGATAAGTTCAAACTGTTTCTGGAAGAACGTAATCTGATCGTGAACATTAGACGGAGTAGGGGTAAGGATATTGATGCGGCCTGTGGTCAATTGGCCAATAAGTTGTCTGAACACAATGGTTAATACCTAAATAGAGACGGCTTGGCCTCACTGGAAAAAATAAAGCAGCCCATTCGGCTGGAAATGGAAGAGTTTGAAGGACGATTCCGATCGGCCATGCGCAGTGAGGTGGCGTTGCTCGATAAGATCACACATTATATTGTGAAGA
>CAMCFW010000028.1 GCA_945874195.1 Chryseobacterium gleum | reverse complement strand
CTCTTACTTCAGAGATGGGGCCTCCGAACGGGATGTCGGAAACTGCCAAAGCTGCGCTGGCGGCCAAACCGGCCAAGGCATCGGGCATCACGTTGTCATCGTGTGAAATGAGGTTGATGATGACCTGAACTTCTGAATGGTAATCTGATGGGAACATCGGTCGCAAGGCGCGGTCAACCAATCGACTTACCAATATCTCAGCGTTTGATGGTCTTGCTTCTCTCTTAAAGAATCCGCCTGGGAATTTACCTGCGGCAGCATATTTTTCCTGATAATCTACCGAAAGCGGAAGGAAGTCGGTTCCTTCTTTTGCTCCAACGCTTGATACGACCGTGGCCATTACCATGCAGTTGCCAGCCCTTACTATCACAGCGCCATCGGCCTGTTTGGCCAATCGGCCGGTTTCAATGGTAACGGGTACGCCATTACCTACGTCAATTGTTGTTTTGATTGCTTCTGGTGCTTTCATTATTCCTCTTTGTTTACGTCTATTTATTTTTCTTTCTGTCTATTTTCTTTCAACTGTGCTGCGAGAAGACCAAACGTCTTAATACGCGAAAAGGCAACCGTTCAATTGCCTTTTCAACTTATCCTTAACGATATGATTACTTTCTGAGGTCGAGTTCCTTGATCAACGCACGATATTTTTCAATATCTTGGTTCTTCAGGTAGGTCAACAAGCTTCTTCGTTTACCTACAAGATCAAGGAGTGCTTTCTGCGTACCGAAATCTTTTCGGTTCTTCTTCAAATGCTCAGTTAGATGGCTGATGCGGTGAGAGAACAAAGCGATCTGCGCTTCGGTGCTGCCGGTATTGGTTTCAGAACCACCGTGCTGCTTGAATATTCCTTTCTTTACTTCTGATGTCAAATACATCTGCTTCTTTATTATGGTCTACAAAAATCGAGGCGCAAAGATAGAAATTGCTTTTAGTTCTGCAATCCATGTTCTGACATCTTTTTCCATGGTCGGACGAACCATGTCTGCAAGTTGTGATCTGCCAGTTATTTCGAAGGAATATTCCATTTGATGGAGGTTCCATTGAACTCCAATTGTTCGAAGATCTTACGCTCATTCTTCTTCCAATGACTTTTGTGTATTCCAAACATCACGGCATCGAAAACCAGCAGAAATCCTCCTTGAAGGATGAGCGAATAGCCCAGTCCCTTGAAGCCATCGTTCACTTTTGGTTCGAATCGATTTCCGAACTCTTGCAGAAAAACGCCCGAACCCACATAAAGCACATCGGCCGCCATGTTGATGGCATACAGGGTTTCCTGTTGTCGTTGCAATTTGAAGCTGCCCGGAATATCATAGGTCTTTGATAAGCGCTTTCGGGCGCTCAGATATGCTGGAACCGCAATGGCCAGATTCACTACATTCCAAGATGCATTCATGAGATGAAAATTGAACATCATGGAACCTGGCGTGGTGGTCAGCGTTCCGGCCGTACCAACAATGATGTTCCCGACCCCCCAACTTCCCAAAGCAATCATTCCATTGCGGTTATGGGTGTTCAATTGGTGGTTGTAGCTGTTGAAAACCTCCATATCCTGTGCTTGACAATGGAAGAATGTGGCGGAAATGAAAAACGCGAATAAGAATCGGTGCATGATCTTGTGAAGTTAATTCTTATCGGTCAGAACGGTAATTTATGCGTTATGTTTCGCATTGACGGGTCTTACATGAACCATTACCTTCGCGCAGCGATGTGGGCACTGCTTAAAAAAGAGATCAACAGCTTTCTGAATTCCCTGATCGGGTACATCGTCATCTGCGTGTTCCTTTTGTTCGTTGGGCTCTTCATGTGGGTGCTTCCGACCGATGCCAATGTGATGGACAATGGGTATGCCGACCTGAGCACGCTGTTCGTTGTCGCACCCTGGGTTTTTCTTTTTCTTATTCCGGCCATCACCATGCGCAGCTTTGCAGATGAAAAAAGCAGCGGTACCATCGAACTGCTGCATACCCGACCATTAAGTGACCTGAGCATCATACTGGCAAAATACTTCGGAGGATTGGCCTTGGTCATCTTCTCTTTGCTGCCCACGTTGGTCTATTTCATGTCTGTCTATCAGCTCGGAAATCCGGTAGGCAACATAGATACCGGAAGCGTATGGGGTTCCTACATCGGGTTGCTTTTATTAGGAGCTGCCTTTGTGAGCATCGGAATTTTCAGCTCGGCCGTTTCCAACAATCAGATCGTCAGTTTTATTCTGGCGGTGTTCATCAGCTGGGGGTTGTGGATCGGACTCGAGACCATTTCCTCATTTCAGTTCCTTGGAACCTGGGACCATATTCTGCTTGGCATTGGCATCAACAGTCATTACAGTAGTCTCAGCAGGGGCGTTATTGACACGCGAGATGTGGTCTATCTGCTGAGTCTAATCGCTGTTTTTATAGCATTGACCCGAACCGTTCTTGAAAGTAGAAAATGGTAAGAAAGGCGATGCTGAGAGACCTTCTTCAATTGACGACCCTGATAGGCATCGTCATTGCTTTGAACGTATTGAGCGGCTTCTTCTTTACCCGCTTCGATCTTACGTCCGAAGGCCGATATACGCTGTCTGACACTTCGAAAGAGCTTTTGGAAGGTCTGGATGATGTGGTTTATCTGAAAATCTATTTGGACGGTGAACTACCGGCAGGATTCCGAAGGCTGAGAGACAGAACACGTGAAATGTTGGATGAGTTCAGAGCCTATTCTGATAAGAATATTGAGTATGAATTCGTGAATCCCTCCGAACAGCCTGACGAAGCAGCAAGAAATGAGCTTTATAGGCAGTTGGCAAAAAAAGGTCTCATGCCAACCAATATTCAGATTAAAACGGAAGATGGAGCAGAGCAGAAACTGATCTTTCCTGGCGCCATTATGACCTATCGCGGACAGGAAACCGTGCTTCAACTGCTGAAGAGCCAAATGGGCGCTGCCCCAGAGCAAATGCTGAATGCTTCTACCGAAGACCTTGAATATGAGATCACCAACGCCATTCGAAAACTCACATCCATTAGAGCCGAGCAGGTCGGTTTCATAGTTGGCCATGGCGAATTGGGAGAACGACAGGTGGCCGACATGTCGAAGGCGCTGGCCGAATATTATCGTCTTGAACGGGTGACCATCAATGGTAAACTGAACAGCCTTGTGACCAGAGAAACAGGCGACAGCGGGGCCGTGATCGTTCCGAAATACAAGGCCATCGTGATAGCCAAACCCGATACGGCATTTTCGGAAGAAGACAAGTTCATGATCGACCAATATATTATGTATGGCGGACGGGTGTTGTGGTTGGTGGAGCCGGTCTTTGCAAACATGGACAGCCTTCGCTATGCACCAAGCACACTGGCCATTCCTATCTCGTTGAACTTGGACGACATGCTTTTCAAGTATGGAGCAAGGGTAAACACCGACCTGTTGCAGGATGCCCGGTGCAGTAGCATTCCTGGACCCTCGGGCTATGTCGGAAATCAGCTTCAATGGGCATTGCAGCCTTGGATCTTCTTTCCGATCGTGATCCCGAAGAGCGACCACCCGATCGTAAAGAATCTGAACGGGATAAAATTGGAATTTGCCTGTAGTTTGGACACCGTGGGCGGCAAAGGAATCAAGAAGACCGTTTTACTTTCGACCTCCGATCGGTCGCGGGCGTTGCGAACCCCCACCCAAGTGCGTTTGGATGCCATGCTGATGGAACCGAAACCAGAACAGTTCAACCGTAAGGACATTCCTGTTGCTGTGCTGCTGGAAGGAAACTTTGAAAGCGTTTTCAAGAACCGACTTTCAAAGATAATCATGGAGGATCGCGACATTAAATTCAAAGTGGAGGGTCGCAGCACAAAAATGATAGTTGTTTCAGACGGAGACGTCATTGCAAATCCGATAAATCCTGACGGCACCTATCTTCCTTGCGGCTTCGACAAATACACAAGTCAGCAATTCGGCAACAAGACTTTTTTGCTGAATGCGCTCAATTATCTGTGTGACGAAGTGAGCCTTACATCGATTCGATCAAGAGCACTTGAAATCCGATTATTGGACCGGAAAAAGGCCGCGGCCGAAAAAACAAAATGGCAGATCATAAATGTGGCGATTCCGATCATTCTCATTCTAATGTTCGGAGTATTGAATGCCTATCTGCGCAAAAAGCGATATGCCTAGATGATCTTTTCTGTGACCGATTCATCGTTTTACGGGGTTCATTACGATTCTGGCAGGTTGGAAGCAACAAAATAACTTTAGCTCGTGTCCGAGAATTCTCAAATACAGCAATTCGAAGATCTTTCAGCTCAGGAAGCAGAGCTGAAGGGCGATCAATTGCTGGCAGCAGGAAATCAACAAGATGCCAATGCGCACTTTCAGCAAGCTATCCTGCTATACGTGAAAAAGACGGAAGTAAAGAAAGCAGCAGAGGTTCATCTGAAAGTGGGGAATCTTTTCAACTCTATTGACGACACGGATAAGGCCCTATTCAATTTTCTGGAAGGCTTGGATATCATGCGCTCAGAAAATAATCAGAAGGGAATCATCGCTTTCCAATTTCGCATTGCTCGCTTATATCAGAATCTCTATCAGCTTGCCAATGCAACCGAATATTTCCAAAGCGCGCTGAAAAATGCGATCGAATTGAATGAAATTCCGTTGATCCAAGAGGCTCATTATGCTTTGGGAAACTGTCTCAATTGGTTGGAAAAGCACGATGAGGCGATGGACGAACTGCGCCAGGCACTTAGCTACGAAGGCGAAGATGATAACCTCAAAAAGAAAATCCTTGGCAGTATGGGAATCCTGTTTTACAAAAACAAAGATGGACCCGAGGCCCTCAATTATTTTCAACGCTCTCTTGAACTGAACGACCAGACAGACCGGAGCACTGGATTCAGAGCTGCAATTCTGAAGAGCATGGCCATGGCCTACTTCATTTGTCAGGATTGCGAAAAAGCGATCGAATGTTTGGATGAGGCATTGGACTGTGCCAAGGAACTCCCCGACCCTGGTCTCCTGGCCGTGATTCACGAACATTATGCCATTGTGTTTGAAGAAATGGGTGAACACAAAAAAGCGTTGGAACACTTCAAGAAGAACAAATCTTTCACAGATATCATTACCAGCGAAAATGTAAAGCTCAAAACCCGAGAATTGCAGAAGAAGTTCGATATAGCAGAATCGCAACGGGAAAAGGAAATATTTCGCCTCAAAAACATTGATCTGGCCAATGCAAACGAGGAGATTTTCAGACAAAAATCTGAGCTACAGAGTAAAAATAGAAACATCACTGAAAGCATTGAGTATGCCAAAACACTTCAAAGGGCCATCCTACCTTCAGAAAACACGCTAAAGAGGTTTCTTAAAGATTCGTTCATCCTTTTTCAACCAAAGGATATTGTAAGTGGTGATTTCTATTGGTTTTCTGGAAAAAACGATCGACTGGTGCTAGCAGCAGTAGACTGTACGGGACACGGAGTTCCGGGAGCCATGATGAGCATTTTGGGTAACAATCTTCTCGCTAGCATTGTAGACAATGAAGGAGTCACAGATCCAGCTTTGATCCTACAATTGATGAACAAGCGCATCAAGGAATCGTTGCAGAACCACGAATCCAACATAAGGGCCAACGATGGAATGGATATGGCACTTTGCACCTTGGATCTTAACGCTAAGCGGCTTTATTATTCAGGAGCCTGTCGACCGCTGATAATGGTCCGTAACGGAGAACGTATAGAAATCAAAGGAGACAGGCGCAGCATTGGTGGTTTTTCCGATTACGAAACCGAGTTTACTGTTCAAGAGATCGAGGTGATGAGCGGAGATGTGTTCTACATTTATTCAGATGGTTATGCCGATCAGTTCGGAGGCACGGACAATCGAAAATACATGACCTCACGATTTAAAAAGTTCTTGTTCGACATACATCAATTGCCAATGCAGAAACAGCATGAATCACTTACTCTTGAGCATGCGGAATGGAAAGGCTCATTTGAGCAGATCGATGACCTTCTTGTGATCGGATTTAGAATGTGAATCGGCCTTTGCCTGATGAACAAGTAAGACGATCGCATTGAAACTACAGGCCAGAAAAAAATACCGGAAATATTGATACGAACTGAAATGATAACGAACACCATCTGCTCCCAATGAAGAAGAACCTGATCGGCCTCGCCATTCTGCTGATACTTGGCGCCATCGCATTCTATGTCTATCAGCAACGCGGTTCTGGCACCATCAAACCAGAATTGCACGACTTTGCAGTTGAAGACACTTCACGAGTGACTAAAATATTCCTGGCCAACAAGACCGGAGACCGCGTGACCTTGGAGCGGAACGGAACCCAAGGCTGGTTGGTAAATCAAGATCACAAAGCCCGAAAAGATGCTATCGATGTGTTGCTTAAAACCATTAAAAGAGTGGAAATGAAAGCACCCGTGGCCAAAACAGCCCACGACAACATCGTGAAACTGTTGGCTGGAAAATCGGTCAAGGTGGAAATCTATGAAGGAGATGAACTGGTAAAGACCTACTATGTTGGAGATGCCACCAAAGACAATATGGGGACATACATGCTCATCGAGGGTTCGCGAACTCCCTTCATCTGTCATATTCCCGGTTTCATGGGCTACCTGACCAGCAGATACATGACCCGCCCTTTGGAATGGCGCGACTCAGAAATATTCAACTATCAGCTGGCGCAGATCGCAGAGGTAAAGGTCGATTTTCATCAAGAGCCAGAACGTTCATTTAAGATAACCCATTCGGCAGACCGAAAGGTAAGTCTCTATAAAATGAACCCAACAGAAACGCGCATCGCAGAGATGGACACCGTATTCGTGAAACGCTATCTGTTGAATTACAGAGACATCCGCTTTGAAGGAGTTCAGCCATACGATAAGCATCGGGTGGATAGCATTGTCAACTCACCACCCTATTTCACAATCCAGGTGAAAGACCAGAATGGAACTACAAGGTCAATCACTTCTTATCGGCTACCGGCAAATCCGGACGCGACCGATGGCGATGGCAACCCATTGGTTTGGGATGCGGATAGAATGCATGGCGTGATGAACGGAAATGAGAACGAGGTCCTTTTGATCCAATACTTCAGCTTCGACCGACTGACCATTCCAATTCAAGTTTTGCTGAAAGACCCTAAATTGAGACGTGATAACTAATTCATAGTTTTCAACAGCAGGACAGGCCGACAAACTCATTCGTCTATATTTGTAGCCCATTCGAAAAAAGTAAAGATGAAGTTCATAGTTTCCAGCCAATTACTCCTCAAGAATCTGCAGGCCATAAGTGGTGTGGTAAGCACAAACAATACGCTTCCGATACTCGATAATTTCCTGTTCGAAATCGACAAGAACAAATTGACCGTTTCAGGTTCAGACCTTGAGACCACCATGACCACTTCGCTTGAGATCACTTCGAAAGAAAAAGGTCAGGTGGCCATTCCGGCCCGAATTCTTTTGGACCTGTTGAAAAGCTTTCCAGACACACCCATCACCTTTTCGGTGAACAGCGAAACGCATGGAGTCCGATTCACTTCAGAATATGGAGAATACAACGTGGCCGGACTGAATGGAGATGAATTTCCGAAGGCACCGGCCATTGAAGCTGCTGCTTCGGTCATTGTGGCATCAGACCTTTTGGCGCGGGCCATCAGTAAAACCGTTTTTGCTGCAGGAAACGATGAACTTAGACCTGTTATGTCGGGTGTGTTCTTCGAACTGCACGAAGATCATGTGACATTCGTTTCAACCGATGCTCACAAACTTGTGAAATACACCCGAACTGACGCAAAGGCCAACGCGGGCGCAAGTTTCATCCTTCCGAAAAAACCGCTGAATCTGCTTAAGAATGTATTGGCGACCGAAGACATTGAGGTGACCATAGAATACAATGAGACCAATGCCAAGTTCACTTTCGGCAGTGTAAAACTGGTGTGTAGGTTGATCGATGGACGCTATCCGAATTACGAGGCCGTTATTCCAAAGGTGAACCCGAATGTACTGACAGTTAATCGCGGACAATTTTTGAACTCCGTGAAACGCGTTTCATTCTTTTCGAACAAGACCACTCATCAAGTACGATTGAAAATGGCCGGAAGCGAATTGCATGTTTCGGCTGAAGACCCGGATTTTTCGAACAATGCCGATGAAAGATTGACCTGTAGCTACAAAGGAGAAGACATGTCGATCGGATTCAACTCAAGATTCTTGATTGAAATGTTGAGCAACTTGGAAACAGACGAGGTAATCCTTGAAATGTCTGAACCGAACCGTGCGGGCATTTTGAATCCAGGTGAGACCTTTATAGAAGGAGAGCAATTATTGATGTTGGTGATGCCCGTTATGCTGAATAATTAATAAGGCACAAATTGTACGTTCTTGAGGTCGTGGTGCTCAAGCACTACGACCTTTTTTTTGGCTTATACCAAGCCTATACTTCTGTTGAAGCGGTGGAATACTTCGATCACCGCTCCAAAAAGCATCCAAAGCGGAAGATAGTCGAATCGAATGTAGCCCCCAAAGTGCCACCCGACCTGATATTCCCACGGGCATCGGCCGGTCATTTGCTCCAGCGCAAATCCAGCTATCAATTCTACTATCAGAATACCAATTCCATAGATCAGATACCTTAGAAATCGATTCCACTTTTTCAGAATATTGAACCCAATTGGAAAAACGACCGAGGTGATCCCATAAATGGGAAACATCCAAACATAACTGACCCCTTTCAACGAAAGGTCGCTGAAATCTGTGCTGTTGATCAGGTCGACAATGGCAGTGAAGAAGACCTCCGTTGTTATTCCTAGCCCACCATAAAGGGCGAACGAGAACACCCGCTCTTTAATTCCTATCTTCTGTTCGGTCATCCTTTGGTTTATACGTGTATTCGATTTTGATCTGCGGCCTAGCTTCGGTTTCGGATTTCCGGTCAGGGTCAGGGTACCAATCTGGGGTCTCTTCCACTTCAACCAGATCCCAAGAATATTTGGGTTGCTGAACTCCCTGCTTTCGGTAAACGTATGCCACCACGACTCCCGCGATCAGACCGAACAAATGACCTTCGTAGGAAATCGTGTCATCTACCGGAAAAATTCCCCACACCAAACTTCCATAAAGGAATACGACCAATAGCGACAGTGCCATCAACTTAAGATGTTTCCTCAATAATCCGCTCACAAACAAGAATCCGAATAAAGCATAGACGATCCCACTTGCACCAATGTGGAAATTTGGGCGACCACCCACCCAAAGCCAACATCCACTCAGTAGATAGACCCACAACAATGTTTTTGATGCTACAGGCCTGTAGAAGTAATACAACATGGTTCCGAGAACCAGCAGGGCGGTAGCGTTATTGAAAAGGTGTTTCCAATTGGAATGAATGAACGGATAAGTGATCACACCGCTCAACTCCGATATCTTCCTAGGGTAAACACCATACTGCCCAAGATCGATGTCAAAAGTATATTCAGCCAACTCGACAAGAACCAACAACGATACGAGAGAAGCGGGAACGATGAAGCTTGAGAACAGTTCTTTGATCACGATATAAAAGTAAAGCCTCTCCAGGATCTGAAGAGGCTTTAATTCGGGACTGGACCGTAAATTGATCCTGTTCGTCTAACTCTTTATGTATCTCACAGTGACACTGCTATCGGCCGCTTGGATACGGATGAAGTAAACACCGTTCGCATACTTGCTGATGTCGATAGGCTGGACAAAATTGTCCGTGTTGCTCAGGTAAATGGCCGGTTGCAACGCCTGTCCGAGCATGTTGGTCAATTCAATCGTCACATTTTCCATTGAAGGCAACATGCCTCGGATGCTGAACTCTCCTTTTCCTGGGTTAGGGAATACATCCAATACATCAAAAATGCTCAACTCGTCCACACCGACCTGAAGAGTGAATTCCAAGTCGTAGGTGGATGTTGGACAACCGTTCGGTCCGATATATTCGACATGGTACGTTCCGCTTTGAATTGCCTCGTAGGTAACTCCTGTGGCCCCTGGAATCGGATCGCCATTCAAGAACCACTGATATCCGGATCCTGCAGGGGTCACCGTCAGATCATTGCCGCTGGCAACGATGAAGGCCTCATTCATCGGTGTCACATCAACGGTGATCGTATTGGATACGCCCACACATCCGAAAGCGTTGGTAACCGTTACAAAGTAATCCCCAGATTCTGTGACAACTGTTGTCGGGTTGGTGCCGTTGGTATTTTCCCAAAGGTATGTTCCTTGGTTTGCGGCCGTGCTCAGAACCACCGTCTCTCCTTCGCAGAAGTTAAGAGACCCAAGTGCTATGGCCACAGGTGCAGGTATCGGCTGCACCGTCACGTTGGCCGTGGCCGATGTGGCGCTGCAACCATTCGAGTTGGTAACAGTAACCGAATACAGTCCAGTTGAATTGACGGTGATGCCAGCAGTATTCGATCCGGTATTCCATGAGTAAGAACTGAATCCTGGGGTTGCATCCAGAGTCATCGACTGTCCGTTACAGAGCGTGAGCGCTCCATTGTTGCTCGATGTGATGGTGACCACCGGTGCCGATGAAACTTCAATTTGAATCTGAGCACTGTTGGTACAACCGAATCCATTGGTGTAGGTGTAGGTCACCGTGTGCGTTCCAACTCCTGCAAAGGCCGGGGTGAACACTCCGTTGCTGATCCCTGGGCCCGAATACGATCCGCCTGCCGGTGAAGACGAAAGACTTACCGGAGCGCTCTGCGTACACAACGGTGCAACCGCGTTGATACTCACTTCAGGCAGTGCATTGGCCAAAGCGAATGCAGGTTGACTAAAGTCGGTCCATGACGGATTGGTGACCGTGCTATATCCACCGATGGTACCATTGGACTCGTTGGTCATGTCGGCCCATTGTGCTCCTTGCCAATGCGCACCGTTCTGCCAACTTCCATCGTTCGCTGGAACAAAATATTGAGTGATGTCCGCAGCATCCGTTCCTGAAACATGATCTATCTGATGGTAGAAAAGGTCATTCACAAAGCAGAGTTCTGTGGACACCTGAGCAACGTCATAACCTTCGGTTGTGGCGTCCACATTTGCCATTCTGGCAGCGAATGTATTGGCCGATGAACTGTTCGGGGTGAGTGCAACGGGTCGAATCCGTTGTGTTCCGACACTGCTTCCCAATGGGAATACATATGTGTTGGTGGAGTTCGTATTCCACGACAAGCGGCCTGAACCGATGCTGCTTACAAAACCGCCACTTTCTGTCACGGCAGAGGTCGATGGATTAAGAACCCTCAGAACGTTGCCGGCAGTGGCCAGTTGCAAACTGTTCAAGCTCAACGTGCCATTCACTTCTGCATCTATGGTCATGCTTTTGATACCTGATCCAAGTAGGTTCAGATTGTAAAAGGTACTGACGGCCGAACCGGTGATCTGCTGAGCACCACCGTTCAGATTGACCAAGCTTTGATCTGCAGTGAAAACCGCATTGTTCGCCCAGTTTCCCGAAACATTGAATATCCCCGTGCTAGCACCTGCACCAGTGATCTCATCGTCATTCGTGAGATTACCGTTGACGGTTATACGCCCTGCGTTGTCGATGATACCGGAATCATTGTCCAGATCCCCGGTAACGATGCTCACGATGCAGCCTGTGCTGACCGTCACTTCCGCTCCGTTGTTGAACACAACAAACTGAGCCGATGCGGACCGGACAAAGCCTAACATAATGAAGCCCA